>JAOUGQ010000155.1 GCA_029865515.1 Nitrospirota bacterium | reverse complement strand
ATGCACGGGAAGGACAAAGCATGCGCTTAATTGTCCTTTCGGGTTTCCGGCGTTAAACAGGGCAGGGCTGTTGGGAAGGAAGTCCAGGGAGTCTAGGAGTTGCTGAAATGTCTCCTGCCAATACCCTTGTCGGGTTGGATTGCCCAGTATTTCTTCGGCCCGCGCAACCGCGTCGGCCACACGAGAAAACAAGGCTTCCGGTGTTTCCGCGATGCTTCCGTCTTTCTCCCGCTGGAGATATCGCGCTTCCAACACCCGTAAAGCCTGAGGGGTGAGGTGCGCGGGGTTCATGCGGGAATCCTACTCACGGAACGGGACGGATACGTTAGGCCTCTTCACTTTTTGGCTTTTGACGTTTTGGTTTTCGGGCGCGGACGTGAAGCCGGTTTGGGACCTTGCCATTCCACTCTGGCCATTTTGTCCTTATGCGACCATTGATATGCGATTTTCCCTTTGAAGGCCCGATCGAGATGTTTACCAAGCCGTTGGGCAAAGTGTTCGGTCGTGGTTTCAATGTCTGCTCCGTCTGGACGTGTGCGGATAGACATCACCCGCTCAAGGGGATTGTTGCGAGCCGCCCGATTTTCCTCGTTATGAATGAGACCTAAGACCTCGGCTTTGTGATCTCCCCAGTTGGCCCAGTGAAGTGTGAGAAAGCCTTCCGCGTAACCGTCCCGTAATTTCCGGCAGGCCGGGCAGACATAACTCTCTCGCACCATGATTTGTCTGGTTGGTTTTTTGGGGCCGCTAGCGGCAGATTTCGGCTTCCGAGAGGATGGCGTTCCAGGAAGACTCCAACGCTTTCGATGATACACCGCTTGGCATTCCGGACATTGAAGTAACCCTTTTGGTGCTCCCTTCATGGAATAGGGATCACCTCCTGTGAGTTCCTTTTTTTTGTACGATGTAGAATAACCCTTACGTGGCATGACCATAATTTTACCTCTTTTCTTATCGTGGAGAAATTCCGAGCATAACGCTCATCCTTATAACAAATTATTAAACAAGTTTCATGCCGCTACTTGAAATTCAAACTTTTTGGATAGGAGCTAAATAGAGTGTCTGCCAGCAAGGTCTTTTGGTAAGGCTTGTAGTCCTTTGAAAGGGAGGATCGGTTATAAGTGTCCCTTCATGCCACACCTCTAGGAAGGTCTTCTGTCCCACTTTGCCCCAAAACAAGTTGCAGGGTGATGGCCATTAAAATAAATTTCTGTTTGAATCTTAAGAAAGGGGAATGGGAAAACCATTCTGCTTACAAGTTGGAAAGGTCGTGGACTTGTTGTTCCAGTTCTTCAATGCGGTCCAACAATTCCAGGGCGACGCTGACTCCAGGCCAGTTAATCCCCAAGTCGCGATGTAACCGGAGTCCGCGACCTAATCGGTCAAGGGCATCTTCCGGAAAAAGAATCGTCCCCTGCGGGTCCGGTTCCGGATGTTGAATAATTGCCCATTGCAAACAGACCTCCAGCATGTCATCGCCGATTCCTAAGCGGGCACAGACCTCTTCGCGTCGGATTCTTCCTGCGGTGATAATTTCCGCGGTAACCTGTTCCACGGTGGGTTGCGATTCTTCATTCATGGGTGGCCTCACGAAGAAGGGATGAACGGGGATCGGGATGATCTAATTTCGCTAATTGTTCATAGAGGGGTTGCTCATCGGGAGAAGGAGACTTGGGGAGGACAATGTCTAGAACCACAAATTGGTCCCCATGGCCTCCTGTCCGCTTGGGAAGCCCTTTTCCCTTTAATCGCATCCGTTGTTGGGGTTGACTGCCGGGGGGTATTTTCAGGCGGACAGTCCCCGATAATGTCGGCACTTGCACCTCGGTGCCCAACACGGCCTCCCAAGGCCACAGAGGAAGGGTGACCACAATATCCCCATCCTTGCGATGAAATACGGGGTGAGGAGCGATCTGCACAAGGAAAAATAAATCCCCCGGTGGTCCTCCTCCGCGACCGGGCGCGCCTTTCCCTTTGACGCGGAGTCGTTCGCCATCCCGCACTCCTGCTGGAATGCGGATTTCTATCGGACGAGGGGTGCCGGTGGCATCAGGAAGATTCAAGATCCGGCGCGTGCCGGTGAAGGCTTCACGTAGAGAAACCGGGAGGCTCGCTTCCAGGTCGGCTCCCGCCATGGCGAAGCCCCGAAAAGATGCTCCTTCCCGTTGACCTCTCCCTCCAAACAGGTCTTCAAAGATATCACTGAAATCGGCGCCTCCTTGAGTGTATCCGGCGGAGGGGCCACCACCGGGATAGGCTCCTCCTGCCTGTTGGCGGGCCCGTTCATATGCCTCGGCTTCCTTCCAGTTCTTGCCGTATTGATCATATTTTTTCCTGGTTTCCTCATCCGCTAACACTTCGTAGGCTTCGTTCAACTCTTGGAATTTCTTTTCCATTTCCGGCTTTTTTTCGCCGGGATGTAAATCCGGATGATACTGGCGTGCCAGCCGACGATAGGCTTTTTTAAGCTCTTTGGAGTCGACGGTTTTTTTTACCCCGAGTATGTCGTAATAGTCCCGTTGCGCGGATGGCATAACTGAGAACCCTTAACTAGGTTGAAAAACTGGAAACCTAATCGAGAACAACACGATGTCTCATGACTTTAAAGCTAGCGCTTTTTCCCAAACGAAGACAAGAGTCAATTGTCGGAGCGTGAACACCTCTTTTTCAAGATCCTGTTAAGGAGTAAGGAACGCCCGGCGAATGGCGACCAGAAAGGCATTGATGCGTAGTAGATCGCTCTTATCCCGACATTGAGCAGTCAACTCTTGTGCCTGCTGTGTCAGTTCCTCGCCCCAATCTATTACTTCGCCTAACCGGTATTGCCCATCTTTTATGTGAGCCAGCCGTTCTCCCGCCGGGGTGTCCGCCACGCGGATGTGAAAGCTGCCCGAGGCTAACAATTCAGACAGGTTATACAGGACACGAATATAGGCGGCGGCATACTTCGCCGGGCGTCCATCTTTCTTTTCCAGCAACTTAGTGCGTTGATTGTTGGCATAGTTGGTAAAGGCCTCAAAGGCTTTTTGCGGGGAACACAGAACCGGCAATAACTCGCGCAATTGTTCTCCCCATGCATTGGCGGTGATGACGGGGGCCAGCAACGTTTCAAGAACGAGCGGATGGCCCTGAGTAGCCAGCAGCAGAAATTGTCCGATCTCCCAGGCTGTCTCATCGCCATCTCCCTTGGTCCATTGTGTGGCGGGATACTTGAATCCCAACTGAAACATATCCTCAGTCGGGATAATATAAACCCGACGGTAATCCCGGTCGCTCTCTTCGGAGGCCAAGCCATGGGCATGGGAACCCACGAGAACCTTAAGGATAGTATGCGTGTGATCGTGTGCGTCAGGATCCATGCCCATGGTCGGCCTATTTTCACAGTTTAGGGTGCGTGAAACCAAAGATTAGCAGGATGAGGCCACCGGTTGCCAAAACGACGATCATGCCTGGCGCCACATATTTTATGAGCGGTTTTCCTCCAAACCATCCTGCTAACAGAGCTTTCACAATCGTATTCGTCATGGCGGCGAGGGTGATGGCCGTGGCAGCAGTCACTGCCAGGATCCCTTCTTGCTGTAAGCGTACAACCGACAACGTGATGGCATCGACGTCGGTGGTGCCGGCTAATAGGCTGGACGCATACAACCCTCGATCTCCTAAGAATGTTTGGGCAGCTTTAGAGATGAACAGCACCCCGGCATACAATAGGCCAAAGCCCAAGGCCGGACGTAATTCGAATGGATTGCGATGAGAAATGTCCGGACTATCCGTACTATCCGTCGTGGTGCGTTGGGCTTTGCCATATAAGATGAAACTCATCACATAGCCGCAGAGGGCCATGCCTCCCAACGGAGCGAGAAGCATCAGGAAGAGATCCGGTTGAAGGAGACTCACAATTACCAGCATCCTGGCAAACATGGTGCTGGAGGCACCAAGGATGGCCATGGCTCCCGGCAAGGCCAGGCGTGAGTCCTCACGTGCTTGAGCAGCCATACTCATGGTGACGGCGGTTGACGACACGAATCCTCCCAGGATCCCCGTCGTCGCAAGCCCTTTATTGGGTCCGATGACTCGAGTGCACAGATATCCCAGAAAACTGATGCCCGCAATAAGAACAACCATGATGCCGGTATGGAAGGGGTTGAGGACATCCAGCGGGCCAAAGGTGCGATTCGGAAGGAGGGGCAGGACCACGAGGGCCAAAATGACAAATTTTGCGGTGGCATAGATATCAGCATCGGACACTTGTTGCACCACATGATGGAGCCGTTCTTTTAATGACAACAAGGCCATGACGACCCCTGCGCTGCCGACGATGAGCAGATACCGATGTGGGGCATCAAGCGGGAGGCCGGGAAGTAAAGCGAGGACTCCCAGGAGAAACGTAATCAAGGCTGCGAGTGCGGTGATGATCCCCGGATGATCCTTCCGGCTCCATTCCTTATCATAGGAAACAGCCAGGAGCGCGCCAAGAATCAGCAACGTGGCAATAATAGGCCATTCGCCCATGGCCTGGGATAAAAACGCCGACATGGCTCCGGCCAGGGCGATCAGGGGAAACGTTCTAACACCGCCGATCCCGGTTTTTCGCTCCAAGCCAAGATCCTGCTGGCGTTCCAAGCCGATCAAGGCTCCTGCGGCAAGGGCCACCAGAAAGCCGAGAAATGATTCTTCAAAGGTCTGCATGGTCAGGTATTATTGAAATAGAAGGTTCAAGGTAATGGAAGGGAATCTGTTCATTTATCTCATGCTCGTGTTCACTCAATACTCACTTAATACGATTTGAGAAGCAAGAACTGGACTCAAAGAAAACAAGCCGATGAGTTCATGGAAAAGGTACCGGGTTGCGTGAAAGGCCAAGTTTTGTTTTATCGGCTTTTCAATATATGATGATATCCGGTTCCTCCATAGACCTGAAATTTCAGAAGAAAATTGAAGACTTGCATCATCCCACTCAATTTTTTCTTATGGTTGGCTCTGTGAAACGTAGGAAACGCTGTCTGCCATGATGACCTCCAAAATTCAATACGTGAACAACACCCCTTATTGGGCGTTGGCCAGCAAGACGTGCTTGGCGTGGATGGTGCTCTGTTGTGCGTTGGTTTCGATGGTTCCCGATGCGGTGTTTGCTCAAGACACACCTATCGTTTCCCACAAAGAAATTTTTCATCCCGTCTTTGCTGAACGTGGAATGGTTGTCAGTCAGGAGGCCATGGCCACCCGTGTGGGTGTGGAAATATTGAAAGCCGGGGGAAATGCGATTGATGCCGCAGTGGGGGTGGGCTTTGCGCTGGCGGTCACCCTTCCCCAGGCCGGGAATCTCGGAGGTGGCGGGTTCATGCTGATCTATAATGCCCGGAAGGATGCCGCCATGGCCCTTGATTACCGCGAAGTCGCTCCTGCCACCTCAAGGCCGCAGATGTTTCAAGAAGATGGAACGGTAGACCAGCTCCGTCTTCGTTACAGCCATCAATCTGTCGGGGTTCCCGGCACGGTCGCGGGTTTGGTTGAAGCGCTTGAATCGCACGGCACCCTGTCTCTCCCGGAAGTGGTGGCTCCGGCTATCCGGCTTGCCAGGGAAGGGATCATTGTGTCCCCTGAGTTGGCCGTGGCGATTCAGGAAAAGGCAAAACACCTTTCTCAGTGGCCCTCCACACGCCGCATTTTTTTCCGACCGGATGGGACGACGTATCGGTCAGGGGATCGGTTGATCCAGAAAGATCTGGCGTGGTCGCTTCAACAAATTTCCGAGCAGGGGCCGGGTGCCTTTTATGAAGGCCCTATCGCAGAGCGGGTGACCGCGGAGATGCGCGCGCATGGAGGGTTGATCTCTCAAGAAGACTTGCGTCGCTATCGTGCCGTCTGGCGAAAACCGGTGCGGGGAACCTATCGCGGGTACGAAATTCTGTCGATGCCTCCTCCCAGTTCCGGGGGGGTTCACTTAATACAAATGCTGAATATTCTGGAACACGAGTCCCTGCAGGTCTTCGGGCACAATAGCGCCAGGACCATTCACTGGCTGGTGGAGAGCATGAAACTCGCCTATGCGGACCGGAGCCGTTGGCTGGGCGATCCTGAATTTGTGGAGGTGCCGGTGCAAGGTCTGATCTCCAAGGACTATGCGAAACACTTACATGCCCTCATTGACCCGCAGAAGGCCCGTCCATCGTCGGATATTCGGCCTTCCAACCCTTTGCCCTACGAGGGGCTGGACACCACACACTTTTCGGTCATGGATAAAGACGGCAATGTGGTGTCGAACACTTATACCATCAATTTCAGTTTTGGCAGCGGCATTGTGGCCGAGGGAACCGGAATGCTCTTGAATAATGAAATGGATGATTTTGTGGCGAAACCTGGAATGCCCAATGCCTACGGTCTGATGGGATCGACGGCCAATGCTATTGAACCGGGAAAGCGTCCCCTCTCCTCGATGACCCCGACCGTGGTCCTGCACAAAGGAAAACCGTTCCTCGCTACCGGGAGCCCGGGAGGGAGTCATATCATCACCACGACTCTTCAAATAATATTGAATGTGATCGATCATGGTATGAACCTGGCTTCTGCCACCGCAGCCCCCCGTATCCATCATCAATGGATGCCCGACGAAGTGCGGGTGGAGCCCGGATTCAGTCCGGATACGCTGGCCCTTCTTGAACAACAGGGTTACACCATCACGCTCCAGGACACCATGGGCGGGGCTCAAAGTATTCTCAAGGGGACGCATGGTTTGTTTGGAGCTTCCGACCCCCGCAAACCGGACTCCCTGGCCGCCGGGTATTGAGCTGACAATGTCAATTTGAGGGGGAGTAGAGTGCTTTTATCTCCATTACCCTCAACGCGGGAAGTG
>JAOUGQ010000483.1 GCA_029865515.1 Nitrospirota bacterium | reverse complement strand
CGCTCAAGTACTGCTTGTTGAAAGCATCGCCCTTACTGAACGAGGCCTCCAGGATTCCTCCACCATTACGAAAACCGTTACCGACAAATTAACCCAGACGGGCTTTACCGTGGTCTCCTCTCCGGACCAACCCCATGATGCTGTCGTAAGGGTGAAATGCGAAGAACGGCAAACATGGACCGGCCCGAGTAAATATCGAAGCACCGGGCCTTCGCCTACCTCCCGGTTATGGAAAGGCCCTGCCTGTCATATTTCCTATCGCTATGGAGAACACTCTCCTCATTGGAGCTGGGAAATTCGCACCACGTTTGACGATACACGGGCCGCTGCGGAAGCCGCGGGAGCCTCGGATACCGGAACCTTTGCCCTCAATGCCCTCAACGCCCAACTTCAACAGGATGATTTTCCTTTGTTCCTCATGGCTGAATGGGAACAAACGGACCGCTTGCTGATGCTCCTTCAGCAATCCACGGACAATCTTGAACGACAAACGACTATACTCCAACTCTTGGGAACGCTGTCTTCCGACAAAGCCTTTGCGGCTCTGAAGGAGGCGCTCGCCAATCCGGCCTTGACGCCGACGACACTGTTGGCACTGGGGCACCAAGGCGAGATGGCGATCCCGCCCTTAATCAACTACCTGCAAACGACCACCAATGCCGACCACCGACTGGCGGCTATTCAGGCATTAGGAGCCATTGCCACACACAGCAAAGCTCCATCCTTATTCACTCAGTTCATGAATCTCTTGGAATCGGAAGATCCCAAAATTCAAACAGAAGCCGTGAAAGGACTGGGAAACCTTGGTGATCGACGCGCGATTCAACCTCTGCAAAAACTTAGTCTGCAAGCCTGGACCAATCCTTCCACCAGCCCTGATATGCAAGCTCTTCGGGAAATGTTAAGTTGGAGTCTGTGGCAACTGAATCCGGATACCCACACATCAGAATAAAGAGCACATGTTGTCGAATTTGCCTTGACCATCACCTGAGGCCTCCGCCTGGCCTTCTCCTAATGAACAGTGGAAAATCAGAGGTGAAAAGCTGGGAGTTTGGGGTAATGACCATCTCAACTTTTCACTCTTTTTTTTCCTATCGTGACTCTTTAGCTTCATGATTTTCGAGAAATCCTTCGCCTGATTTTGATCTTTACTTTTCAGGTCTTTCAGGCATAGGCTTTTTTTCACGGATACCAACACGTTGAGCTTACGACTGGACCATGAATCGAAACCAACGCCGATCCCAACAGGCACACATCCGAAAACCCGGGAATGGTCCCCTGCCTCCCGAAGTCCATCGCCACTTTCTGGAGGCGGTAGCTCATCATCAGGCCAAACGGTTCTCTCAAGCTGAAGATCTGTACGACCAGATTCTTAACCAATTTCCCGCACACGCGGATACCCTCCATCTTAGAGGGTTATTGGCGTATCAACAGGGTCAGAACCCCTTGGCCTTGACGTTCATCGAGCACGCCATTGCAGAAGACTCCGGCAAATCCCACTATCACTACAATTTGGCGCTCGTGTTGGAAAAAGAGGAACGGTGGGAAGAGGCCATGGCGGCTTACCGGGAAGCCATCGGGATAAATCCACAGTATGTCGAAGCTCTGGCGAATCTCGGAAATGTTTACCGACGCCAACGGCAATGGGCTGATGCCATCACCACTCTCCAACAGGCATTGCAGCTGAAACCTCAATCGGCAGATCTTCACAATACCCTTGGAGTCACCTACAAGGAACACGGTGAGATTGAGACCGCATTGAAGCATTACCAACAAGCTCTCAAGCTATCGCCTCAACATGCGGAAGCCCTGAATAACATGGGCGTGGTGCTCCAAGATCAGGGTAAACTGGCCAACGCCGCAGAGGCCTTCCAACAAGCCTTGACCCTGAAGCCGGGGTATGCCAACGCCCATTATCATCTGGGGTTGGTTCGTCTCTGGCAAGGGAAGGAGGAGGAAGCCTTAGGGTGTTTTCACCGTTCGGCTGACCTGACCTTTAACCATGGGCATGGGGTTGCCCCGTCTTTTGTCACAAAAGCCCGCGTAAAACATGACTACGAACAACTGCAGTATGTAGCCGCACATGTTCCCAGCCTGCTTATTCTCAATGAGTATCGCCAGACCTTGACGGCCCTAAACCAGCGAATATCCCAATCGTTCCCGGACTCCATTTTCATGAAACT
>JAOUGQ010000154.1 GCA_029865515.1 Nitrospirota bacterium | reverse complement strand
GCTCGCATTTTCCTCTGGAAAAGAATTACTTCGATCGTGTCTAAGAAATTCCTTCTGATTGTCATCAGCTTTGCCCTTATCGCCATCTACCTGGGATTAATTGGGAACGCACGATGGGGAGACTCCGCCGCCCCTGAAATCTCTCTCGAACAACCGTTTGAGCAGGTTGGCCCGACCACTCCCCTGGTGCTTCGTATTCATGATAACGGAACCGGCCTTCGCGACGTGTCGGTCCGCATCGTTCATAACCTGGAAACTTTCACATTAGAAGAACAATCCTTTCCCTCTGAAGGATGGCTTTCCATGTCCGGAGGAAAGGAACATGAATTCACACTGAACGTGATTCCCTACGCCAACCCGGACCTTCCTCGACGCCAAGGCCAGGCTCAACTCATTGTGACGGCACGGGATTATTCCTGGCGAAACTGGTTCGAAGGCAACGGGCAACGGCTGGAGAAGGAATTTACTCCACAGTTTACGCCGCCTCGTTTGGAACTCCTCTCGCCACCAGCGACCATCGTGCAAGGCGGAGCGGGGGTCGTCCGGTATCGAGTGGTCCCGGAAGTTTCCGTTCACGGAGTGAAGATTGGCAATGCCTTTTTCCCGGGATACCCTGCACCGGATAAAGCCGGCATGTTCGCCTTCATCGCATTTCCCTATAATGCGCCGCCCACAACGCCTATTCAGCTCATCGCTGACGACGGGTATGGGAATACCGCCATCATGGATGTGAATTTTCAGGTCAAACCACAATTCTGGCGCACCCGCTCCATCAATATTTCCGACTCCTTCATTCGTAAAACAGTCCCCTCAATCCTGGCTCAAACTCCGGAATTACAAAGCCTGGGGGATCCGCTAAAGGATTTTCTGCTGGTCAACGACAAGTTACGCAAGATCAATAGTGCCACCATTGCCAACCTGGCCAAGAAAAGCCGCCCGGAAATCCTGTGGAAAGGAGCGTTTCGCCAACTATCCGGCTCACAGGTTGAAGCCTCCTTCGCTGACCACCGGAAATATATGTATAACGGGCAGGTCGTCGACTCACAGGATCATTTAGGATTCGATCTCGCCGTCACCCAGCATTACCCGGTCGAAGCCGCCAATAACGGGATCGTCCTATTTGCCGGTTACCTGGGAATTTATGGGAACACCATTATCCTGGATCATGGCTACGGGCTTCTTTCCTTGTATGCGCATCTCTCCTCAATTGAAGTTAAAACCGGTGAAGCGGTGACGTTGGGACACCCCATTGGCAAATCAGGCACAACCGGTCTCGCGGCTGGAGACCACCTCCACTTCAGTCTGATTCTGCAGGGCGAACAGGTGAATCCCACCGAATGGTGGGATCCCTTTTGGGTGAAAACCCGCATCAAAGACAAGTTGGGATTGCCTTCCCTTGTCAAATCAACGGACGAAGAACCCGAAACGCCAACAAAAAACTTAGGCCCCACACGCCCACCAGTCCGGTAATGTGACAAGACAGCCTGACCTTCCGAGATCGTAATTCCCACATGAATTTGAAGACCCTCTGAGCAATCGAAGGATACGAACGTATGGCCAAACGGACCCGATCTGGCACCGACTCTTCCAACATCAACCCTTCTCAAATCACCCCGGTTCCGTTGGATGAGACCACGCGGCAACGCTATCTCAATTATGCGCTCTCGGTCATTACCTCTCGAGCCCTTCCCGATATCCGGGATGGCTTGAAACCGGTGCAACGGCGCATTTTGTTTTCGATGTTTCACAACCATCGCCTCGTGCCTGACCGGCCACCCATCAAGAGTGCGAAAGTTGTGGGGTCGGTCATCGGTGAATGGCATCCACACGGAGACGCGGCCGTCTACGACGCGATGGCCCGAATGGCCCAACCCTGGTCTTTGCGTAATACCCTGGTCGATGGCCATGGAAATTTCGGGAGCCAGGACGGGGATCCCCCCGCCGCCTATCGATATACCGAGGCCCGTCTGACCCCCCTTGCACTCGAACTGCTGAACGAACTCAATAAAGACACCGTCGATTTCCAACCTAATTACGACGGGAAGGGGGAAGAACCGCTGGTACTCCCCGCCCGCTTTCCCAATCTTTTGGTGAATGGATCAACCGGAATTGCCGTGGGCATGGCCACCAATATTCCGCCCCATAATTTGGGAGAAGTCATCGAGGCCGCGATCGCCTTGGTTAAGAACCGGGAGGCCTCCATTTCCGATCTCATGAAATACCTCAAGGGCCCGGACTTCCCGACAGGCGGCGAAATTCTGAACACCAGAACTGAACTCCGGGAAATGTATGAGACCGGACAAGGATCGATCCGGCTTCGCGGGGAATATGAAGTCACGGAATTGGGTCAGGGTCGATCGGCCATTCTCATTACCTCCATTCCCTTCGCCGTCGATAAATCCACGATTGTGGAACGGATCGGCGAGCTCATTATGACCAAAAAGGTTCCGCAACTGGTGGATGTCCGTGATGAATCCACGACCGAAGTCCGGGTTGCGCTTGAAACTCAAAAAGATGCCGATCCCCATCTAGCCATGGCCTATCTCTTTAAAAATACCCCGCTCCAAAATAATTTCTCCGTCAATTTAACCTGTCTGGTTCCAGTACCCGGATCCACTGTTGCCCGTCCTGATTGCCTGAATCTCAAGCAGATGCTGGAACAGTTCATCGACTTTCGCTTTGTCACCGTCAAACGGCGATTCACCTACGATTTGCAAGTATTGGAAAAACGGATCCACATCCTGAATGGCTTTAAACTGATCTTTGACGCTCTGGACCAGGTGCTCAAGATTATCCGCCAAAGTGAGGGCAAAGCCGATTCCGCCGAAAAACTCCAACAACGGTTCGGCCTGGAACCTGTCCAAACCGACGCGATTCTGGAAACGCCCATCTATAAATTATCCCGAACCGAAATCAAGAAGATGCTGGATGAGCTGGCAGACAAGCTGCGCCAGGCCAAGGAACTCAAAACACTTCTGGCTTCCAATACGAAATTATGGGATGTGGTCAAAAAAGAATTGGAGGAAGTCGCGACGACATATCGCGACAAACGCCGAACCAAAATCGGGCGGCGACAAACCGAGGAAGTGGAATTCGATCCTGACGCCTTCCGGGTGAAAGAAGATGCGATTATCACAGTTTCGACGGATGGATGGATCCGGCGGGTCGGTCTTATTAAAGATCTCTCCAAAGCCCGCGTTCGGGAAGGTGATCGTTTGATGACGATTTTAGGTGGGAGCACCCTTGAATCGGTGGTCTTCTTTTCGAATTATGGGAGCGCCTACACCATTCGCATCGGCGATATCCCGCCAGCCCGAAGTGGATTTGGAGATCCGGTACAAAAGCTGTTCAAATTCAAAGATGGCGAACGCATCATTGACGGATTGAGCTTCGATCCGCGGGTACTCGCAACGACCCGGTCCTCTCTTGCACCTTCCAAAGACCGATCCCTCCCACTCTTCGACACCATGCCGACCGGCACATACGGAGAAGCCGTCGCCATCACTTCAAGCGGGATGGGCGTCCGGTTTGACCTCGCCACTTTTCAGGAACCATCAACTCGTCTGGGCCGGAAGTTTTGCAAACTGAAGGAAGGGGAAGAAGTCGTCGGAGTGAACCAGGTGACAGCTCCCCTGAAAAAAACCGTGGTGGCCGTCGTCTCGGCTCGAGGACGAGCTTTGCTCTGTCAGGCAGAGGAGGTGGCTCAATTAGCCGGACCCGGCCGTGGAGTCATCGTCCTGAAATTAGACCAGAATGATACCGTAGTTGGATTTAAATTGTTATCCTCCAAAGAGGAGGAACTGATGTTGCTAAAAGAAGACGGAGGAACCCTTCCCGTCTCCCTTCGCAAGTACCAGGTGGTCGGACGCGGCGGGAAGGGACATCCGTTGTTCAAGCGGGGTCGCCTGACCAGCATGGTTCCTGCTGAATTGACCATTCCGATCTTCCAAACCGAAGGCACCCCCTAACTCCCTGATGCACCACACAATGGACCTGTTGACCTTCTTGATTCCTATTCACTCGCGAGGATCCGTTCATGGGTAAAACATATGATGCCAGTGACATCGTGGTGTTGGAGGGCATAGAGCCCGTCCGACGCCGCCCCGCCATGTATATCGGAGGCACCGATAAGACGGGCCTGCACCACTTAGTCTGGGAAATTCTCGATAACGCCATCGATGAAGTCATTAATGGCTATGCCACTCACATCATTGTGGAACTGGATAAGTCCCGCGAGGGTCTTCGCATCACGGACAACGGCCGTGGCATTCCGGTGGAAAAACATCCCAAACACAAAAAGTCCGCCTTAGAAATTATCATGACGACCCTGCATGCGGGAGGAAAGTTTGATACGGGAAGTTACATTCATTCCGGCGGACTCCATGGAGTCGGTGCCTCGGTCGTGAATGCCCTGTCCCGTCACCTGGAAGTTCAGGTGAAACGGGACGGGAAGGAATGGGAACAGACCTATCAGGCCGGGGTACCCCAAGGTCCCGTCAAAGCCCTGGGCAACGCACGAGGAACCGGGACCTCGGTCTATTTTCGCCCGGATCCAAAAATTTTCGGCAAAACCATTCAATTCGATCCGGCCGTGTTGCAGGAGACACTGGATGCCAAAGCCTATCTCCACAAGGGACTGAAACTCACGTTCAAAGATGGGACCACGGGAGAAACTCACCAGTTTCATCACGAGCAGGGCATCCAGGAATATTTGCGAAAGCTGGTTGAAGATCGCGGGCGAAAGACCACCGTCGATTTCGTGTTTTACCTGGAACGTCAATTAAAAAACGGGCTGCCGGGCCCTGAAGGAGCCGAACAGGGCTTAAGGATGGAAGTAGCCCTGCAATGGACCGATGAACCGGCTGAATTCGTCAAAAGTTACGTCAATGGAGTAGCTACCCCGAATGGAGGCACTCATGAAATGGGATTACGCGGCGGCATCGTAAAAGCCGTACGTAATTACATCGACACCCACAATCTCACGCCCAAAGGCCTTTCCCTGCAAGCCGAAGATATTCGCGAGGGCATGGCGGCCGTGTTGAGCGTCCTCGTCCTACACCCCCAGTTTCAGGGACAAACAAAGGAACGGCTCAACAATCCTGAAGTGCAGGCGCAAGTGGATAGTCTGGTCCGGCCGGCCCTTGAAACCTATCTCAACGAAAATCAAAGTATCGCGGAAACCCTCGTGGGCCGCATGATTCTCGCGGCCCGGGCCCGTGAGGCCTCCCGGGAAGCTTCCAAAGCGGTGATGCGGAAGTCAGCCATCAGCCATCGCCTGAATCTGCCAGGCAAATTGGCCGACTGCCAAAGCACGGATCCGACCATCAGCGAACTATTTATCGTCGAGGGCGATTCCGCAGGGGGGACGGCGAAACAAGGACGGGACTTAAAAAATCAGGCCATTCTTCCCATTCGGGGAAAAGTGCTGAACACGGAAGAACTCACACTGGCCAAAGTGGTGGAAAACAAAGAACTGGCCGATGTCGTAAAAGTCCTGGGCTGTGGAATCGGAAAAGACTTCGATCTCAAGAAACTCCGGTATCATAAAATCATTTTATTGATGGACGCTGACATTGACGGTTATCACATCAGCACGCTGCTACTGACATTTTTCTTCCGGCACATGCCTGAACTCATCCGCCAGGGGCATGTCTACATTGCCCAGCCGCCTCTCTACCGGATTGAAATCGGGAAGGAAATCCACTGGGCCGGCACCGACGAGGAGAAGGATCGCATCGTGGCCGAAGCCCGCAGCAACGCCAGGCCTACCATTAGCCGGTTTAAAGGATTAGGGGAAATGTTTCCTCAACAGCTCAAAGTCACTACCTTACACCCCGCCACCCGCCGTTTATTGAAAGTCGAACTATTGGATGAATTGAACACCGACCGGACCTTTCAGGATTTGATGGGCAAACGTACCGAAGCCCGGTACGAATTTCTCATGGCCAACGCCGGTTTGGCTGATAACCTCGACGTGTAACAAACGGTCACGCGCCAACCCTGAGTGAGAGGGTGCGCACGGTGAGGGGGGAGGCGCGATTACTTTTTCCCTCACGTCTCGCGATGTTACACTAGCCCACATGATGACCGAGACTGCCCGGCAACACTCCAAAACAGCCCTTGACCAGGTCAAACAGTATCACGAGCAAACCAAACATGAGTTCAACCGGTATGCCCGCTCGTTAGGATATTTGGACTGGGCGAATCAGCCCAATCCCTTCCGTCGATTCGACGGTGCCCCCCTCATTCCGCTTCCTCGCCTTACGCTCGACGAAGATCCATTTTCTCCGGCGTATGAGTCTCTCTTTCATCCGCACTCGACTCCCTCGCAACCCATCACCCTCAAAACCCTTTCCCGTTTCTTCGAATATGCGTTATCGCTCACGGCATGGAAAGAATACAACGGGACCCGCTGGGCTTTGAGGAGTAATCCCTCCAGCGGCAACCTCCACCCTACCGAAGGCTATGTCTTTGTGAGGTCTCTGGCGCAACTTGCCCTGGAACCAGGGCTTTACCACTATGCCCCAAAGGAACATGCGCTCGAACACCGGTGGGTTCTCCCACCTCAAACCGCACAATCGGTTCTCCAAGGAATACCGTCTGAGGGATTTCTGGTGGGCCTCACTTCCATTCACTGGCGGGAAGCATGGAAATATGGAGAACGGGCCTTTCGATACTGCCAACATGATACCGGCCATGCTATTGGCACGCTGCGCGTTGCCGCGGCAACCTTAGGCTGGAATCTGTTGGTGTTAAGTGGCACAACGGACGAGACCATTGCCACACTCCTGGGTCTTACTCGACAGCAGGACTTCCAACAAGCCGAACGGGAATATCCGGAACTACTTGCGGCCGTCTGGCCGGGAAATCTCCACCCTCCTCCC
>JAOUGQ010000482.1 GCA_029865515.1 Nitrospirota bacterium | reverse complement strand
TGCTGACGGCCACCAACCCCACATTTGCATCGATGTCTTTGCTTTCATACTGGCCTAAGGTGCCTTCGTTGATACCATTGCATTCCGGCCTGGGGAAGACCCCGTTTCGTGGATGCAGCGGCACTTCCAGTATCGGCAAGGACCGGAGCGAGGTGCGGGAGGTCACCGGTGCCGCCACGACAAAGAGATGGGACCAGTAACTGGGCCGCAAGTCCCAGCGCAACATGGCTTGGGCCGTTCGCAAGGTATATCCCGGCATGTCCCGGCTGCCGATCAGCCCTACCGTCATCAATCCGCGATTGCCGATGCCCTGTTTCTCCAAATCGGCAAAGGCATCGCTAAAAAACTGCAGGTTAGTGCGTTTCCCATATTTGCTGGTCCAGTCTTTGATGGCCGGATTTCTGGTCGAGATTTGAGAATGGCGCATAAGAAGTTCCTTTCTCTCGGATATCTAGGGAATGAGCGAGAGACTATTTCCAAATCTATCGCAACAGTAATTCTTTTTTAAACACCTGCTTCAATGGACCACCCGTGCCTTGTGGAGGCGCTTCTTCGTCCCAATCCAGTTGAATGAGCTTGGCCGGCAACCGCCACAATTCCAATTCGAACCGTATTCGAGACCGGCCTCCCAAGGCACTGCCAGGAGACATCCGTACCAGGCCTACATTATTTTGGATGGTCATGATCTCAAGATGTTTCTGCGGATCAATCGCCCAGATCGATTCGCCACCGTTGGCATTCGGCCGAACCCGAATCCGTTCGGGTGGTGCTTCGGGTTTCGTATTACCTGGACTAATCATCGCCGCCGGCGAGGCAATGAATTCCGGGACACCGTAGGGCGCATCGGGAAAAGGGCCGTGGGCTTCGGCATAGCGTCCAGTATGAATATCTCCGGATAGGATCAGAATATCGTGCGGTTGATGTTCGGCATTGTCTCCGGCGAATGACCGTTCGAGCACCCGCCACAGACGAGCGTAATCTTCCTTAAAATTCGATAAGGAATGATCTTTGTAATCCCCATCTTTTTGAAAGAGAGGTTGACCCAGGACCAAAACGCCTGGCCCCGTCAACCCCTGTTGCCAGGCTTCCAGCGCGTTCCATTGTTGTTCCGACATGAAATGGCTGGAGCCTGTGTCGTTGCACTCCTCCCGTTCCGACCGGGTGTCGGCAAGAAAGAAGGAGACCGGGTCAATGGTGAATGCATACCAACGAGCATCGTCAGGATTCAGACATCGTTGATACTGGTAATAGAGTTCCTCAGCCCCTCGCCCGTATTTTTGGCGATTCTTCGGATCCCAGGTCTGCGGCAGGTGGACTTGTTTTTCGGGGTAATCATTCCAGTACTCATGGTCATCGCAGGTCACGAAATTGGGACAGGTTTGCAGAGCTTCCCGGTAATATTCATCCCCCCAATATTGTTGATACCGTTTCGCATACAGCTCGATCCCATCGTCACCTAGATCCCAATTGTTGGGCCAATCCCCATAGACTTGATCGCCCACAAGAAGTTTGAATTGCGAGGCAAATTGCCGTTGTAAATCCTGCAAGCCAGCCCGGTAATACCCATCCCGATCATTGTTTTGCCAAAAGCAGGAGGCAAAAAGGAAGGTGACACGGTGGTCGGTGACTTGTCGGGGGAGCGTCGACCAGATAAATGTTTGCGCATCGCCATTGCTTCCCACCTGGATATGAAAGAGGGCGCCTTGCGGTGGCGGGGAGGCCTGTAATTGCACCGAACATAGACCCATCCGACGCTTCAGTCCGGGTAATTGCGGAAGTAACCTCCATTCGGTTTCTACGGAGACAATCCTTCCGCCTTGGCGCACTTCAATAGGGGGAGGAGCAAACCCACCTTCCCCTTTTTGCGAACACCAGATCCGCCAACCTTGGCCGTCCGGGAAGGGAGCCCCTGGTATCACCCACAATTTCATGAAACAGGTTTTAACAAAAACCGCAAAATAATTCGACTGTCATATGCCCTTTGCAACAGGGAAGAACGGAATCTAGCTTTGGAGCGTTTTGGGCGGGACGATCTCCTCCATGGAAGATTCGGACTCGGAAGATGAAAAATCCCCGGTTGAGGGCAGATCCAAGACATCCTTTTGCTCCGGTGGGCCGATGGGATCTTGCGCCAAATTTCTGAGGGTGATCCCGTCCAGTGCCGCATCAATGGCCGCATCTCGTCGCA
>JAOUGQ010000153.1 GCA_029865515.1 Nitrospirota bacterium | reverse complement strand
TTTACACGGTTTTTATCCCGAGGAGGAGTATTTGTATGAGAAGACACCTCGGTTTTATCATCGTGATGGTCCTGGGGGCTGTTTTTCTTCGGCCATGCGGGGATAGGGTCCGCCGAGCAGGCTACCCTCAAAGCCATGGCACCCTGGGAAGGGGAAGGATTTGCGTTTCCTATTGGCGACGATCGGGTTTACATGGTGGCGGTGTATAGCGGCATCATGTTTGTCGAGGATGCTCAGGGAGCGTTGCACGCGGGCTCTCTTGTGTGTCCAGCTACAGTCGAAGCCGATTTGAAGACCCAAACGAAGTCCGGGAAGGATCATTGCATTATCTCGAATGCAGAAGGCGAACGGGTGTACGCAGAATTTACCTGTACCGGGGATTTTGAAGGGTGCCAGGGGCCATTTACGATTACCGGAGGAACCGGGAAGTTTGCGGGGATTACGGGGGAAGGAGAAATGATTTCGAAAATCCAGGCACGGCAGCTTGTTGTTGTGGACGGGTTTGAGTCGGCCCGGCAACATGGGGAAGGCGTCGCCATATGGCCACGCATTACGTATTCCATTCCGGAAATGCCGTAATCTCCAATCGAAAATGTTCTAATGCCATCATCAATGTTTTGGAGGTCTATTATGCGTGTTCAATCTGTGATCGGTATCAGCGTCGCCCTGACCTTTGTGTTAGGGCTGGCTTCTTCGCCGGCTCAAATGTTCATCTATCCGCTTGAGGGGCAGAGCCCCGACAAACAAGAAATGGATGAGTTTTCCTGTTACAAATGGGCCAAAGACCAAACCGGATTCGATCCGAGTCAACCAGTGGCCACCACCTCCGCTCCCAAATAACGACGCGGTGACATGTTGGGGGGAGCCATGGGCAGAGCCGCACTTTGGGGAGCGGTCGGAGGCGCGATTGCCGGTAATGCCGGGAAGGGAGCGGCTATAGGTGCCGGGGTTGGCGCCGCCGGTGGTTTGTTGGGACAGAGTCGGGATAATGCCAAAGCCCAAAAGAAACAAGAAAAGGCTTCCGCCCAAAATCAGCAGAACCGCCAGACCTTTAATCGAGCCTGTGGTGTGTGTCTAGAAGGAAAAGGGTATAAAGTCGGGTAGGCTGACACAACAAGCGTTTGCCAAATTGTGTGGGCATCAACGGGGAAAGGCGGGAGATGTGCTGCCTTAGTTGACCGTTCTCCTGGAACGGGACAGTAAATGGTTCCCAATGGAAGTGAAGGTCAAGAGCCAAACGATCAAACGCGACGCCCAGGGCATGAAAGCCTTGAGGGACAGTTACCCTAAAACTGGACATCCACCACGGCCTGGTCATTGCCCCAACCGACAGGATCCTGGAAATCTCGGAAGATGCTTTTGCGATACCCTGGCATACGGCTTAAGAGTGACGAAAATCTGCTTGGCCACTTGTGATGTTGCGGCAACCGGAAAAAAATCTGGTTCTCATTCTGTCCACTTTCATGCTCGCAAGGGTGTGCAATGTTCGAAAAGGGTGAGGCTTTCCTTTTTGGTAGACTTTCTACCTCAATACCTAAAAAAACTAAGAAGTAGGTTAATCAAGTTAGCCAAGTCTGACACTATACCTCTACTCACACTTTACTTGTGGAAGGAAAAGATGAAAATGCTGGTATGGTTCGGGATATTTGCGCTGCTGCTGTCCGCCTGTGGTCCTACATCGCAGTGGGTGAAGCCTGGGGCCACAGAGGCGGACTTGCAAGCGGCGATGACTCTTTGTAATCGGGAGAATGTTCATTTTGGTCGGGATAACATCAGGACCATAGGCCCGGACGACGAAGTCATCGTCACCAGCAGACAAAAACGTTTCGAAAGAGGCGCAGGGGAGATGATGAGGGAGCAATGCTTGGAAAGTAAGGGATGGAGACTTGAGTATGTCGATTGAACCCGCTGGACCCAAAGTCTCCTTTGCAGCTTAAGAGGATGCCGGATATCCCATCCTCCACCAACCGTGCTTTCAAAGGAGGGATGCGTTTTGCCCTCCCCTGATAATCATCTGGTAGGGTGGTGTTCTGAAAGTACCTATGCCGCAAAACGCAAAATCCACTCAATGTTGAATCACCATCTAAGTGCACTGAATGGCCTTCAAGGAAAAAGGAGAGCTGGTAAGTTTATTCTTGAGAGTCAAGTTGTGAAAAATTCTTTCGAGTTCTACTGGGCATTGTGAAGCTTGGGGGCTGTCCGCGTGGACGATTGGTGTCAGACCTGATTCATAGATTTGATTGAAATGAATAATTTCACTCATGCTTTGCTCTTCTCAAAACATGCAATATGGCCTTAAGGTGAAGTGCCTTTAGTCGGCCGTATCAGGTTTAGCAGGAAACAGGATTTCAAACTGGAGCTGTAATGTCCAGTCTGGTGCCACATCCGTTTTTTCCAGGAAGTAAAATCCCTGGAGGTTGATATTGATTGGCCGTTTTTCTCCACGAAACATGACCTTGCCGAATCCGCCTCCAATAGGTACCGACCAACGATTCCGCTTGTCCTCCGCCTTCCAGTTCGCGGTGATTACCGGAGTCGAGGTCAGGTACCAGCCATTGGAGAAATTGTAACTCACGAAAGGTTGGACCAAAAACAGGTTGACGTCGGGACGGTGATTATCGCCCGCAAACGACCAAAGATTTCTGACGACCGCACCCACCACCCAGGATTCCGGGATGCTGACGAACGCCACAGTGGGACCCACACTCCATTTCCCCAGTCCCAGCCGATCATCGGTGGCCGTATTCAAAACAAAGGTCGGGCCAATGCCACCAATTAATTTGAATAGTCGTTTGGATTCGTCACGGGCTAAAAACCCCGTATACTCAATATCTCCTAATCCGGCCATACTTCCTGTTTTATCCTCTATGGCACTGGCCGGCACGTAAGGGAGGGGAATCGTAAGTCGGTTGAGGAGGGCCCAGTTGCCAAATCTTCTTGTGGTGGAAGCCTCAAGATTAAAGACATTTAAAAGATGGTCATTGGCACCTGCTCCGAAAAGCGTCCCATTGGTAACCCCCCCCCGCACAAGATCGGAGACAGGGTTTTGTACCTCCTTAGCCAGTTTTTTGATTTCCTCAGCATGGGCCATAGGACTCGACAGGAAAGCCAGGATCATTCCCGCCATCAACCAGCGTTTGAGTGTTCTTCGAGAGGCCAACAACCATTCCTTTTAGTCAAATGAAAATCTGTTGATGACTGGTGAAGATGAACCAAGAATAACGTCAGGAGAAGAGAGAACCATGTGGGTATTTCTAGCTTATAGGAATGATGAAAAATAATCTTTCGACATCCCCGTTGTTAGCGCGGATCCATCTCCTTGTCATACCTGCGTGTCTGTGGCAGGTATCTATCTGAAACGAAATCCCAGATAGAATCCCGATAACCAATGGCGGGAATGACGAGAAAAAGAGATTCCCGATAACACCTGGCGGGAATCACCGCACCGGGGATAGATCCCCGATAGATAATTGTCATCCTGATCCCTTCGGCAAGCCTGCTCTCAGCGCAGTCGAAGGGGCTCAGGATGGCAGTCTATTTGAAGGTGCCTGCCGGCACATCCGGTTCCTCCAAGTAACTGGATGGATGCTGCATCTTAGTTTGTAGATCTCGATTGGGCCAGGAGTCGCACTGCCACGCAGCCTTTCCTCCCGGCACTGGATCGGGATTCTACTCTATTTAATCCAACCCTCTTCTTTGAATTTTTTCTGGAGCTCTTCGGCGATAGTCTCGGCCGTTCGTTTGGCCGAGCCCTCGATTTTGGTCCTGCCTGACAACTCACCTTCCAATTTTACCCCTCCCATCACAGCAAGGCCGATCGGGTTGGCGGTGGCCACGAGAACCGCTACCGGAAGAATCAGACCAGGGGTTTTGCCCCCGCCGGATTCGAGTTGGCCCGATCCGAGGAGGCGCGGGCCGGTCTTGGTCATCTGGTAGCCCTCTACGGCGGTCGTTAACTTTGTGCTCCCGGAGCCGAATCCAAGTGTCAGGCGTTTGGCAGTACTCCCTTCTTCGACTGCTCCAAAATAGCCAATAATCATCAGGTCGTTGGGTTGCGGAAGACTTTGCTGGCTACCTTCCAATGCCACAAGCCCCATTTCTTCAATCTTCGTGACCAGCTCCTTGGCCACAAGTTCGCCCATATTTCGACCAACCTCAAGTTCCTCCGGCGTGGGTGGCTTGCTTGCTTGGGCAAACCGGTTGGCTGCAGTGGACCAGCTTGGAATATCGTCATGAGTGGCCGCAAAAGGATACACATAGATGCGATCAGGCTTGGCAACCTTTTCCGTGCCGATCTTCGAATCGCGCTGGGTCACCTTGGTCGAAGCGCAACCGACAGCCATCACGAGGGCCAACATACATACTGCGATACGCGCAAACGATTTCATGACGGACCTCCTATGTTAATGGAATGAATCCTGGTACCTGCGTGACGAATAAGATAGCCCTTTATCACATTCAAATGCGGTTAGCCATCGGGTTGGTTGAAAAAGATACTCTCGCGCCGATTGCGGCTCGAGGGAATATGATGGGCCAGGTGCGCAATGATGGCTCTGGTTGTAGCGAGACCGCGAGGCAGTCTATAGGTCTATAGATAGAAAAAGGTAAGCAACCCCTTTTACTTACTGGGGAAGCAAAAGTGCCGGGAATGATTGCCGGGGCTTTCGTTTCGGGTGGCGAAAAGCCTTGCCCTCTTTCTTTTCCGGAGACAAGCTCGGCTTCCAAAGGGTGGTCATTCTGAAAACGACTCACGCCAATAATGCTGAATCCCAGCACCTGTCCCTGCTCATCCACCCGCTCCACCACGATCTCGTGAGCGGTTTGGACGCATGAAGCCAGCCGCATCCTTGAACTGAACTTCCAGGAAATTCCCCTCCGCGTCAAACCATACTTTTACTTTTTCGGCCATATCGTATCTTCTTGCTTGAGTTGGTCAGTCAAATACGCAATAACCACGAAGGCGTCATCTGGTTGATACTTTACCACGACACACAACCATTTCTCACCCACACGTGTCTGCGAATAGAATCGGTAGAGCAACCCCCCGTTTTATCGGAACGAGAGACGCGGATTTCATTGGGGGTAGTCAGAACGCGTTCAATCGCTCTTTCCATCCCAGCCATTTCCTGATGCTGGAGGATAGGAGCCACACGCTCATCAGTTAGCCTTACAGATGGCCCGAAACAGTCACGTATGATCTTCACAGTTGCCTATTCTACGGTTTTTTCCCCTCAGTCGGTAGCATGTACCTGAAATAATTGGATGACGGTTTCGAGTGCGTGGGAATGGTGACGATGCACACTAACGTGCATAAACCCTGTGGCTGCTCCAGCTGGGCAAAGATTCTTCGCCGTGGTCTCAGGATGACAATCCGTTTGTCTGAACTGGCGAAGGCCGACGTTTAACTGTTCACAGTTGCGGGCATGACAACTGGACTCTGTCATCCCCCCCAAGGGAGGTTAGCGGGGATCCATCCGAAATGAAGAGTCAGTCAGATAGATGCCAAATAAAAGCTGTCGGGCATGACGGCGATGAGGATGGATGCCTAATTGACCATGTCGGGAGAGGCGAGGAAGAAAGATCGTCGTTTTCTGGAATGGGCAGGGGAGGGACGGGCTTTCCATTTTCAGCACGCAACACGTTCACTCATCAGCCGTTGTTGCCTAAGAAGTCATATTAAATTAAAACCCCTTTCCTATGGTCCAGGTGAAATATTGACCTTCGAAGCGGGCTTCAGCGCCAAATTCCTGTAGTCCATGAAACTGGACAAACGCCTTCCAGGGAGCACACACCAAACCGATTTGTCCGCCGGCCGCATGACCCTGATCTTTGGGGATAAAATTTTTGTTCACGTCTGACCCTGAGTCTTTTTCCACCTGCCACTGGGAATACCCCATGGCTCCAACCTCTAAAATGAGCGAGTTAGCTTCGTTGAGGGGCAGGTATTGGCTAATGTCCCAGTTAAGAGAAAACCGGTCGCGGGGGGTGATATTCTCATCCTCGTATTGAGAATTGATCTCATAGGTGCCCGTCAGCATTACGGCTGTCCCCCGTTCCTCCCACGGATACTATGCCGTCGCCAATTGGAATTTGAGTGTCCAGAAACCCAACCCGATGTTGTGCGGATCACCATTATTGTATTTGCCAATCGGCGCGTAAAAGCCATAGCCGGCTGCGGCTGAGTAGTGCCCGCCATCCCAGCCTAACCAGACCGGTTTGACGTACAAATCACCAACGCCGAATTGAGACTCATCCGTATCGACGCCAAAATCTGTCTCTGTGCGTAAAGCCGCCAGGACTGAAGTATTTCCGAATGTTGGGATAATTTGCGCCCCGTAGTGTGCGCCAAGAATCTTCCAAGGGCTCACCCATACGAACGCAGGGGCGAGGACAACCGAATCAACTTCGAAATCCACGTTCAAGGTGATGGGCCCGGCGTTGATGGATTTCACTTTATCTCCACAAGACTCAGCATCCCTACGAGGATGTTGCGGCCTTGCCTACCAGCTATGCGGGTAGCCTGACAAACTTGGCAAATTAAAGTTTGCAGAGCCGGTGTCTAAACGGAAAGAAGGCTTAGCCATCCTGGATGCCGCGTTACAAAGACTCAGGCAAACAGGCCGGTATGTTGGGGTAGTGCTGGGAGGGGATTTCAACTTTGAGCCGCATTCCCGGGAGTATCAGAAGATGGTACGGTTGGGATTCAAGGACACTCATGAATTATCACACCACGAAGGAGAATTCTTTACGCTCGATCCTATCGGCAACGATCTGATCTATGACGGCGATGAACCCCTGATCCTGGACATTCTCAAAACCTCCATCGCGAAAGACTCGTCAACCAGCCAACAGGAACTCCTGGAAGCCTATCAGGATGACATGCGACGTCCGAAGCGCAT
>JAOUGQ010000152.1 GCA_029865515.1 Nitrospirota bacterium | reverse complement strand
CAGGGGGACAATGAATGCGAATGACAAGAAGAGCAGAAAGCAAAGTTTTTTCATGACAATATACTCCCTCGTTGCCCCGGCGTCATAGCCATGGCTCTGGTGGTGCGTGAGAGGATGCCCAAGTAAAGAATCGAGTTCTCATGCCTGAGAGAAACGTCAGCGTAAGAAAACTAATTAGCGGCTTGGCCCAGGCATGTCAAGGTTACTGATGAAAAATTGCCACTCGGAATAAAACAGACAGACCGGGCGTTGTTTGGGCAACTCTCGTGTGCCACCTTTCAGGGAGAGTCAGATCGCTCCGGCTTTCGTCAAACTGTCTCAGAGCGGGAAAGTCCTTCACCAGGGGAAAAGATGCCAAGATGCGGTTTCCAGAACATCATATTTGCCGGATCATGTCTGAGGTGCAAAAATACAGTGTCTGGCGTTTCCGTGTCTTCGAGAGTGAGCAGGATGTTGTTGCACCTTGTCATACTCTTTCCTTGTGGCTCGGGATGGTGAGCCTTTGGCCTGCCAAACTTAGAGCATCTCCGAGTATAATAAGCATTGATGAAAGACGATCAGAAATTTTTATGGAAAATTGATGAGCCGAGGTTTGGCGCTCGTCAACCGGGCTGGTCCAGGAAGCCCAGGGACGGGTGGGCGTTAACGAAGGAGGTGTGGACCGCCTCCTGTGAGGATGATGTGTTTGGTCGGGCGGCGCAGCTTGGATTTTATTTTTTGTTGGCGGTATTTCCAGCCCTCTTAGGGGTGACGTCACTGATTGGCATGTTGCCCAGTCAGGTGGTGTTGCCCACGGTTATGCCCTACGCTCAGCAAGTTCTTCCTGATGAGTCCTTGATTCTAGTTGACCGCTATGTCGCACAGGTGATCCAGGGCAGTGGGGGTGGCGTGTTTTCTTTGAGCGTCTTGGGTTCTCTCTGGGCAGCTTCCTGGGGCATGATGGCGATTATCAATACTCTAAATGTTGTCTATGGAGTGAAGGAAACACGCCCGTTTTGGAAAGCCGGCGCCACTGCGGTGTTTCTCACGATCGGTGCTGCGGTCTTTGTCATTGCCTCGTTGATTTTGATTCTGGCTGGTGAACAGATGAGCCAATGGGTTGCGGACGTGACCGGAATGGTCTGGTGGGTCACGCTTGGCTGGCCCATCTTGCAATGGCCGGTCATCGTTCTTTTTATGCTGGTGGCTATTAACCTGATTTATTATTGGGCGCCTAACATTAATCATGAATGGCAATGGGTGAACCCGGGATCGGCGTTGGCCGTATTTCTTTGGATTATTCTTTCCCTTGGCCTGAAATTCTATGTGGAGAATTTCATCAACTATAACGTTGTCTATGGACCCATCACCGGGGTGATTATTCTGATGATGTGGCTGTATGTCAGCGGGTTGACTCTCTTGATCGGTGGAGAACTCAATTTCATCCTCAATGTGAATGTGGGTGAAAAGTTGGATGGGCGTGCTTGAGGAAATTCCGGTTCAGTCAATTATCTATCGCCTGATAAATGGATTTTCCCCTCTAGGGGTTATTGATGCAGATCATGGGAGGATCCCTATCCATGATCCCTGAAATAGAGTGGCTTGAAGGGTCTGCCGTAGCTTTCTTCGGTTTGGGTCATTCCTATTGGCCCGGGAAATTCAGAGCGGATTTTATGGATGAGTCATAGACCAGGAAAGCATTCTCATTGGCCAAATCGTGAGATGAACCAAAAAGGGGAATAATATGGAACTACAGTTTTTCGGATTTTTGCCTGAAACCGGCAAGAGGATCCTACGCATTGGGCAAAGGGCTCTCTTGATCATTTTTTTTATGAACCTGGGAATGACCGTGGCGCAAGCCGTTGCGGCTGACCTGACGGGACCAACAGAGAAGAACCATGAATCGCAAGCGATACGGTTTTCACTTGACGAAGCCATGGCCATGTTTCTCAAGCAAAATTTCCAGGTCATTCTTGCAAAATATGGCATTGATTTGGCGAGGGCCAGAGAAATTACCGCTGGTCTTTTCCCCAATCCAGAGGTTTCTGTCGGGCTGTTCAGTTCAATGACTCAAGGATGTAATACGGCTCGATGCGGGGGCATTATGCCTCAAGTGAGTCAATTATTCCTGATTGCGGGCAAGCGTGGATATCAAATCGAGAGTGCGGCTCTGGGGACCGCTGGGGCTGAAGCGGAGTTTGAGGATGCGGTTCGGCAGCTGAGTGCTACCTTGAAGGAAACGTACATTCGAGTAAAGGCCTTAGAGGAACACCTGGAGGTAGATCAAAAAATTAAAAATCGTCTTTTTAAACTTATTCAAGAAACCTCGTCAGATGTGCAAGGACGAATCAAGGAGCGTAAACGCATACGGCTGGAATTGATGGTGGTTAAAGCCGAACGAGAGGTCATCAAAGATTTACGAGAGCTTGGCGAAACCAGCTTGGATCTTCGAATTTTACTAGGGATTCCTCCTGAGACAAATATTACATTAACCACGCCACTTGCCTATCACCGGGTGGAGCCTGATATTGGCGCTTTGCGAGCTTCTGTGTTGAATTCCAGACCAGATTTGCGGGCAAAGAGATTATGGCAAGCCAGACGAAAGACAGATCTGAAGCTCGCTAAATCGTTCCGTTTTCCAGATGCCACGGTCGGTTTAGGGTTGATGCTCCAGGGGCCTCAAGGGCCTGATAATCAACAACAATGGAACCTTGGTTTAAGCGTACCCCTTCCGATTTTCAATCGAAATCAAGGTGGGATTCAACAAGCGGAAACCGCCATACAAGTGGCAGATGCCGATTATCGACAAGCGGAAAATCGTGTGCTTAATGAATTAGACCGGGCATACCACCGGTTTCTTGAAAGTCGGCAATTAGTGGAGGTCTATCATAAGGGAGTCCTGGATCGGGCGCTGACCTTGCTGGAAATGGCCCAACAGGATCGTCAACAAGGGCAACTTGGCATTTTGGAATTGGTAGATGCTGCACGGGCCGCTCAAGAGACCAAAGAAGATTATATCGATGCCTTGTTTTCTTACCAACGTGCGGTTTTTCGTTTGGAAAATGCTGCAGGCCGGTCCATTCAATAATCACCGCTCTTTCTTGACAAAGCCGCTTCGTCCCTCCTACATTCTCCCAAAACATACGCGGAACGAATGATGGGAAGCGGGTGCAAGACCCGCGCGGTCCCGCCGCTGTAACTGAGGACGAACCCCGCGAGAGCCACTGTCCGGATCTGGTTGTAACATTCGGATGGGAAGGTGCGGATAGTAGGTTATCACTCAGGAGCCAGAATACCTCATTCGATCCAAGACCAATGTTCCCTCGTGGGCTGGGGAAGTGGTGAGGATGAAGAATCGGGTGCAATCCTCAGGGTTATTCAGGCCTTGGGGATTTTTTATTTTGGGCAACGGTGTATCCCATTTGTTTTGCGTCATCGTGGCCTGGTGGACGATGTTCCTCTGCGGGGTGCTGGTCGTTCCGGCTTTGGCTTTTGATGGAGATACGATGAAACGTCGCCAACAGGGTATTTTGACCGGCATGCCCTTCATGTCCAATGTTGCTCCACGCACCTTCGTGGATGATCTTGGCCGGAAACTCTACCTGGCCAAGCCCCCTCAACGTATTGTCTCGCTTGCTCCCAGCATTACCGAAATTCTTTTTGCGATCGGGTTGAATGAGGAAATTGTCGGGGTTACCGAATTCTGTGATTTTCCCCCTGAGGCTCTGATCAAGCCGAAGGTGGGGTATGCCACTCCCAATCTTGAGATGATTGTGGGGCTTCAACCGCAACTCGTGTTGGCTCCCAGGTCGTTCCTGCGTGTCGACCTGCTGAACAAACTGGAACAACTGAAGATTCCGACCTTTATCCTTGATCCTCATACGGTAGAGGATATTTTTGCCCACATCCAGTTATTGGGGCGCATGGTGGGTCGTCCACAAGAAGCCAATGCCCAAGCGGCTCTCATGCGGAAACAATTGGCCGGTTTGTCGAGCCGGCTGGCAGATCTGTCTCGTCCCACGTTGTTGTATATCTTGAATTCAGAACCATTGATCACGGTGGGTCCCGGCAGTTTTATTCATCGCCTTATTGAGCTGGCGGGCGGCAGAAATGCGGCTGATCAAGCGACCGCTCCCTATCCGCATCTGACGATGGAAGAAGTTTTACGACAAAATCCGGACATCCTGCTGTTTCCGGTGGGACGCCATGAAGGGATTCCCCAGGCGGAACAGGATTCATGGAGGAGGTGGACCACGCTGTCCGCGGTTCAACACGGCAAATTGTTTCAAGTTGATAGCGATCTTCTCAATCGTCCAGGTCCCCGGATTCTTGAAGGGCTGAAGCAATTAGTGAAGATTCTGCATCCGGAGGTGATTCAGGATGACATCCCGAATTGAGACGTATGAAGAGGATCATCGTGGCTGGAGAGAACCGCATATTTTTCTGTTTTCTGAGCCGGTTGCGCAGGCGTGTTCATTGAATCCAAGAGGGGAATTCTGTTTGTGAAACCCATGGCAGACGTTCCGCCCCTGTCCATGTCCCCATCCTCAAAGGAATCGGGGGAATGGGGCAAGTCACCTCCGCCTTTGCCATTGCCCATCCCTTCGTTTGTGACGCTCACAATCCGTCGTTGGTTCCTGTGGGTGGGGGTATCGTTCTTCTTGGCGGTGGTGACCCTTCTTCTCTGTCTTGGGTTTGGAACCGAGTCTATTTCCTTCCCACGAATCTGGTCCATTCTGGTTGGGGCGATGATGGGACCTGATTCCGTTCAGGTTGGGATGGATCCGACGGCAGTCATCCTGCTACAGGTTAGACTGCCACGGGTGTTATTGGCATTTTTCGTTGGCGGGAGTCTGGCGATGGTTGGAGTCGCGCTTCAGGCTTTGTTGCGCAATCCCCTGGCTGACCCCTTTGTCATCGGCATTTCCAGCGGGGCGGCGTTGGGAGCCGCTCTTGCGTTGTTGTTCGGCGTGGGAATTTCCGTATGGAGTATGTCGGCTCTTCCCGTGTGTGCCTTTGCGGGTGCCTTACTGTCCTTGCTGATCATGTATCGGATTTCATTGGCTGGGCATGGATTTTCGATCTACACCCTGTTATTAGCCGGTGTCGTGCTGAATGCGATTTTTTCCGCATTCATCATGTTTCTGACCAGTATAGCCGATCCCAATCGGGCGTTCGGGATGTATGCCTGGCTGATGGGATCCTTAACCGGACCGGATTTTGCCACACTTGGGGTCCTGGCTTTGTATCTTGGAATGGGGTTGATGGTCTTGGCGACACAAGCGCAGTCCTTGAATCTTTTGACCCTTGGTGAAGAAACGGCCAGGTCGTTAGGGGTCGAAGTTGAGCGAGTCAAACAATTGGTGTTTGTTGCCGCAGCCCTTTTAACGGGAGCCGTCGTGAGTTTTAGCGGGATTATAGGATTTGTCGGCCTGATCGTGCCGCATGCCGTCCGTCTGATCGTGAGTGCCGATCATCGGCTTTTACTACCGGTTGCAGGATTTGTGGGAGGGATGTTTCTGATGTTAGCCGATACCGTGGCACGGACCGCCCTGAGTCCCGGTGAATTTCCTGTCGGGGTGGTGACGGCGCTGGTGGGCGGTCCGGTATTTTTATACCTGCTCACACATCGGAACAGACGTGTGGGGATGTGATGAGGGACGCGGGAAATGTCTTTTCCGGACCAGCCTATTCCCTTCGAGAGGTGAAATTTCGCTATGCCACACCTTCTCGGGACACATCCGAATCGGTGCTGAAGGACATCACGTGTTCGATTGATTCCGGGGAGATCCTTGGAATCCTTGGTCCCAACGGATCCGGGAAAAGCACCTTACTCAAGCTCCTTGCCCGCGTCTTGCGTCCTCAGTGCGGTACGATTGAGTTATTGGGGGATCCCTTATCATTCATGTCACAAGCTGATATAGCCAGGCGTGTGGCGTTGGTTCCGCAAGAGACACTGCAGATTTTCCCGTTTACCATTGCCGAAATGGTCCTGATGGGACGATTTCCGCATCATCGTGGTTTGGGGGGGTGGCATTGGGAGGACTCCGACGACTTACGGATTGCTCAGATGGCCATGGAAGATCTGGATATCGTTCATCTGGGAGCCAGGCTTGTTACGGATGTGTCGGGAGGGGAACGTCAGCGGGCAGTGATCGCCCGTGCCCTCACGCAACAGCCACAGGTGTTGCTGCTGGATGAGCCCACCGCTTTTTTAGATTTGCACCATCAGTTGGATATTGCGCGAATCCTTCGGCGGTTAAATCGGGAGCGTGGCCTGACGGTGATTCTGGTGTCTCATGATTTGAACCTGGCCAGTCAATACTGTGATCAGCTCATGTTGTTACAACATGGACGCATTGTGGAGGTGGGATCTCCTCGAGACATCCTGCGTCCTGACTTGTTGAAATCGGTCTATGGGTGTCAGGTGCTGGTGGATTCTCATCCGCAATCGGGTCTGCCTCGAGTATCGCTGCCTGTGTAAGCGAGAGGAGCCAAAAGGCCTGGCACGTTGAAGTGTTAATTGTTTGTGTGTACCTAACCATTTAACAAAGGAGCAGGGTTCTTTAGCGGAATATCGACGGTTGTGACGGGGAAGCCTGGTGAAAATCCAGCACGGTGCCGCCACTGTCAGCGGGGAGCGATTCTGCAAGAGTCCATTGTGGACATAATGTCCATGAGAAGGCGCAGAGGAGCAACGATCCGCAAGTCAGGAAACCCAACAACCGGTCTCTTCCATAAAACCCCTTCGAGCGAAAGGGCGGTGGATCATGTCCATTTTTGTGTGTCGGTTTCTGGTTGGCCGGTATTGTGTTCGCTGGGTTTTGTGTGTTCTGGCCTTTTGTGGTTTCGGATCTTCTTTTGCGCATGCCCTGGACGGTGAGCAACCTGAAGCGGTCCATCAACTGGATCCGATGGTCGTCACCGCGACGAAGACCCCCGTTCCCCTTAGTCAACTCACC
>JAOUGQ010000481.1 GCA_029865515.1 Nitrospirota bacterium | reverse complement strand
TGCACGGCATTCTTCACAATCGGAGTTATGGTACGGGTTGCGTGGAAACACAATAAGTTAATTTGTTGTGACCTTCGAGCCCTTGATGATGACATCCGACGATCCTTTCACATGGATGTTCTTGCCCTCAATCGTGATATCTCCATTTTTGTTAAGGACAATTGAGGCCTTGCCGGTTCGTAAGATTATTTGATCCCCAGCGGAAATAATGGTGTGTTTACCGGCGCCGATATTGACGTCGAGTCCGGCATTTTGAATCACATTTCTCCCGATTTTCTGAACCAAGTCCTGGCCTATGGATTCGGTTTGATTGGTGCCAACCGTGATGGATTGACTCCCTCCTACGGCTTCTGAAGACGAGCCGCTGACCCGGAAGTTCTGATTTCCCCCGATATCCGTTTGGGCATGACCTCCAGTCACTTCCTGTTTATTCTGTTGAGCCGTAACGCGGGTGGTTCCGTCTGGTTCCCTATTAATGATGGCTTTGAATGCGGAGAGTTCTTTTTGAAGAAATGTCACCTGTCGTTGAAGGACAATAATCTGTTTGGTGAGCTGGGGATCGGCGGCCTGGACTACTGATGAAGCCAGGAATACCAGAGTGAATGTGGAAGCGATAAGGAAATGCATAGAGAGACCTCCTTGAACAATGTCTTTCATGCCAATTAAGGTCATGTTGGGTTTTACGGAGTCAGTCGTGGATACCAGGGTAAAGGTTCACTATTGATAGAAAGTTTAGGCTTGTGTTGAGCCTGATAAATGAGAAAAAGCCTGGGGGCAGTGTAGCGAGACAGAAAAATAATGTTAAGGAAAAGCCACATTTTATTGGGAGAAATACACATTTTCTCCAAAATGCCGTCTGGAGTACGTACCTTTGGTTACATGAAAATGACTGACATTTCCTCTTTTGGAATTAAAAACTGGAAAAAGAAAAATCCGATCAGGAGAGGGTCAAAGACAGACGGATGGATGAAGAGAGCAAATATAAAAAGTCGAAAAAAGAAGGAGGGAAATGCCAAAGGGATTTATTTGAAGGCATTCCTCCAGGTCTGGTTGCGTGGTCCGACCAGATTGATCGAACGCAAGGTGGCGCTGAAGACGTGATTGTTGTTGGTTGGATCGTTTGGGGTCACCTCACAGGCTGCATTGAATTTCATTCGATAGAGACGGGTTGCGTCATGAAAGGCATTGACTCCCCAATGATTGGGCGACCATTCAAACTGGACCGTGTTTGCTCCGCTGAGATGGCAGCTCGTGTCGCCCGAAAAATGCCAATCCAATTCGCTGATGACCCAACCGGGTTTAGTTTCCAGTGGCTGAGTGGTTTCATAATGGCATTCGACAGGCAGAGCCCCGTTCCGGAGTTGGAAGCTGAAATCGCCGTCGGCATTGACCACTCCAATGGGGAAGGAACCGGCTTTTCCTATGGACGTGGGAAGGCAGCCAATCGGAGGACTGACCGTTCCTCCAAATTTATTGTTGGAGGGAGTTGTATGCGTGGTCAGATCCCATGTGTTGGTAATGGTGTAAATGGATACCTGCGGAAGTGTGACGGAATGGCCTGAGGGGAAATGGCCAAGATTGGGGCTCCAGAAAGACAATTCCAATGGACAGGTTTTCCCCGACAACGCCGCCAGCCGTTCGGTGTCGGTATTGCCTGGAAGATCAGCCACGACTCCACTCGGTCGAAAGGTAATGGGAAAGTCAATGATCGCGCTACCGCCGGATGGAGGAAGAGATTTTTTCTGACCCTGTGTCCAGCATGCTGGAGAAATCAGGCTCAATTCGGCATTGGCCAAGGGAGAGGTGAGATTGCCAAGGGTAACCCGAATTGTTGACGGAGCGCCGATCCATGGGCCATCCAGGATTTGAATGGATTCTACCTGTGGCTTGGCAATGATTTGATAGCTGGGCTCTAGTGTTTTGGCCTGGCTATTTTTATATCGAACGATGAGAGGGCTTCCGTTGGTGACAACCTGTTCGGGGACACGGACTTGGATCGAATTGGCATTGAGAGCGATAACCGGCAAGGGAAGGCCTGGAGAATTTCCGAGTTGGGCCATGAAATCGAATGGGCGCAAATCCTGAACATAAAAAGTGACAACGTCTCCCGCTAGAATTTTGTGGGAAGGAATCCAACTGGTAACGTTGGGAGCCGGTCCCGGAGGGGGCGCGGTCAGGCCTTGTGCCGGTTGACCTTGTTTAGCCATTTGGTAAGC
>JAOUGQ010000151.1 GCA_029865515.1 Nitrospirota bacterium | reverse complement strand
CGATAAACACCTGCACCCCACGACCTTCCACTTGGCCAATATACTCCACCAAGGCATCAGGAGCCCTATGCGCGGACAGGACCCGGCTTTCATGGGTAATCTGAAGTTTGCTGAGAGTCTCGCTGGCTAACCGCATCGTATCCCAATCGGATTTACTTCCCATGATGATCGCTACTCGCAATGATGACTCAGCCATAATCAATCTTGCTCCTTCCTCTTTTTTTTAAAAATTAGCAGCAAACGCAGAATTCCCAAAATAAACCACCTTACGATAGCGCATTCTCACCCAAGTTGACCATCGAAAGAGAACTGTCCTAAACTAAATTTCGATTGAAATTTTCAAGAAATTCTCAGTAGAGTTCACCAACATTTTTCAGGTGGTTTCTACGTGAGAGAGGTATTATTCACTTTTTCATAACGGGAGAGAAGTCCTATGGCAATACGGCTTGGAGATGTAGCACCGAATTTTACAGCAGAAACGACCCAAGGCACTGTGAACTTTCATGAATGGCTGGGTGAGGGATGGGGTATTCTCTTTTCACACCCCAAGGATTATACCCCTGTGTGCACCACAGAATTGGGAACCATGGCCAACATGATGGAGGAATTCAAAAAACGAAACGTCAAAGTGTTGGCCGTCAGTGTGGATCCACTCGACTCCCATAAAGGGTGGATCAAGGATATCAATGAGACTCAACACTGTACGGTGAGCTATCCCATTATTGCCGACCCCGAACGAAAAGTCGCCAACCTCTATGACATGATTCATCCCAATGCGCTGGATAATATGACCGTGCGCTCCGTATTCGTGATCGGACCAGATAAAAAAGTCAAATTAACCCTGACCTATCCCGCATCGACCGGTAGGAATTTCAACGAAATTCTCCGCGTGATCGACTCACTTCAATTAACGGCCAAATATAAAGTCGCCACACCGGCGAATTGGAAAGACGGAGAGGATTGCATCATTACGCCTGCCGTAACAGATGCAGAAGTACCTGCTCTCTTTCCAAAAGGGCATCGGGTGGTGAAGCCCTATCTTCGCTACACCCCTCAACCCAATCGCTAAGAGAATTCCTGCAATCATATTGAGGCAGCGCCACACGAGTGTGGCGCTGCCTTCGAATCAAATACCCGGTCCGTTCCCCCTCCCCGTCCGTTCAAGAACCGCTACACATTTCAAATTTCTTAGCCTATTGCCTCTCCGCTCAACATGCCCGTTCAGCACTCCCATCCTTTCCAACCCGGGTGAAGCCGTCGCCGAATAGCGACAAAGAGGTGAAGCTCTCAATCAAACGATGTCATGGCGGGAAGGGAAAACCGAAGGAAGCGATCCATCAAAATTGACGGGTCTCAAAAAGGGCAACATCCAACACAGAGGTACGACGGCAGGGCCGGCATCTGAATTCTACGGCATGCCGCTCAATATGGACCGAACTGAGCCGGACATCCTCTGGATGGCCGTGGAAACATTGCTGAAGGAGGACCAGCTCATTGCTCCCGCTTTTCGTATTGTCCGTGGGTGACGCGATCACCTGATGAAGGGTCAACCGGTGACGCATCCGGCAATTCGTACAAACCACCCCAACAATGTCCGGTAGGGCGACGAGTTTTAAATCCAGGGACAGGGGGTGCACGGAGAAACATTGCTGCAGAAAGGCTCCACTGTTATACACGCTCATACGAGGTATCTCCTGAACGCCCTTGCCGACGGCTTCTCATCGCCGCCTGGACCATTTCTGTCAACATTTTGTACGGAAGAACCCGGTTAGCCGGAGAGGCCCTGCGTAAAAGGATCGGGCGGTTTGGGAATTGGGCAGATCTCCCGCTCCCAACGGCGCAAGACACCCTCTTTATCAAAAGTCAGGACATACATATAACAATACACTTTTTCACGTGGCCCACCCTTGGCTCCACCCATCAAGTCTCCTGCCTGCTTACCAAAGGTCTTCACGCCAGACGGGTCCAACTCACTTTCGGACATGGCATACCTATAGGTCCAGGTGGTCTCATCGGAAAGCAAAGGATCTTTGACCATATGCGGTCTTCCCAGCTTCCCTTTGACGTCAGCCTGAGTCAACATCCCCACCCCATCGTCGAAATAGCTATCCCTCCAAGGAGAACAGGCCCCCAGTCCGAGACAGAGCATGAGGACCACGCATGGAATGAGCTGATGCACCACCACAAAACGAAGCGTCGCACCACCGGATCGTTCAGCCATCACTCCTTGCCTTGAGAACCCGCATAACAGGCTTTCACGAGCGCGAACACCTGCGCCACTAAGCCCGTGACAATCATCCCTAACGCCGTCGGGAGCATGGGAGAGCCGGGATGATCCAACCCATGAATCCCCAGCATAAAGCCTCCCGCCACACACAAAATCCCCACGACCCTCGCAATGATGACGGAACCACGTTTCCCGGTCGATCCTGAATCAGGAGGAGATTTTTCTGAGGAAGCTGGCATATTAATGGATTCCCTCGGCCTCATCATCCCGTTAGGATTTGGTCAGTTTTCTGTATCGGATTTGATGTGGATGTTCTGCCGCCTTCCCCAATCGTTTTTTGCGATTGGCCTCATATTCACTGTAATTGCCTTCAAACCAACTCACCTGGCTGTTCCCTTCAAAGGCTAAGATATGGGTGGCGACCCGATCCAGAAACCATCGATCATGACTGCTAATCACCGCACATCCACCAAAATGATTCAATCCCTCTTCTAACGCTCGGAGGGTGTTCACATCCAGATCGTTCGTGGGCTCATCCAGCAATAAGAGATTCGCACCCTCTTTTAACGTCCGGGCTAAATGAACCCGGTTGCGTTCCCCACCGGATAAATCCTTGACCATCTTTTGCTGATCAGACCCGGAAAAATTAAACCGTGACACATAGCCACGCGAATTCACTTCCATCTTCCCTAAGGACACGGTTTCCTTGCCATCTGAAATACACTCCCAGACGTTCAGATTGCCGTCGATCTCGCGATTTTGATCCACGTACCCCAGCTTGACCGTTTCACCCAAAATGAGCGTGCCCGTATCCGGCTTGACCAAGCCGGCAATAATTTTAAACAGGGTGGACTTTCCTGCCCCATTCGGCCCAATGACGCCAACAATACCGCCTTTTGGCAAGGAAAAGGACAGATTATCAAATAGCAGACAATCCCCATAGCTTTTCGAGAGATTGGTGGCTTCCACCACCACATCGCCAAGGCGGGGTCCGGAAGGGATATAAATTTCCAAATCGTCGGCTTGCCGGTCCTGCTCTTCACTCACCAATTGTTCATACTTTGTCACACGGGCTTTCCCCTTCGCCTGCCGGCCTTTGGGCGACATGCGAATCCATTCCAGCTCCCGCTCCAGTGTTTTCTGTCGTTTCGACTCGGACTTTTCTTCCTGCGCCAACCTCGCCTGCTTCTGCTCCAACCAGGACGTATAGTTGCCCTGGAACGGAATGCCCTGTCCTCGGTCCAACTCCAGAATCCAACCAGCGACGTTGTCTAAAAAATACCGGTCATGCGTCACCGCAATCACGGTGCCCTTATAGGCCTGAAGATGCTGCTCCAACCAGCCTACCGTCTCGGCATCCAAGTGGTTGGTGGGCTCGTCAAGCAGCAAGATATCGGGCTCCTGGATCAACAACCGGCACAACGCCACCCGCCGGCGTTCGCCGCCGGACAAGACGTCGACCGTGGTGTCCGGTGGAGGACAGCGAAGGGCATCCATGGCAATCTCCAACTGATGTTCCAATTCCCACCCGTTCACCGCCTCGATTTGCTCTTGTAGTTTGCCCTGCCGTTCGATCAACTTTTCCATCTCTTCGGGACTTACATCTCCAGAAAAGGCCTGACTGATCTCCTCGTAATCCCTGAGCAGTTTGACGACGTCTGCCCGTCCTTCCTCAACCACTTCTTTCACCGTTTTGCCTGGCTCCAAATACGGCTCCTGTTCAAACAGGCCAATGGAGTATCCCTTCGAAAAGGTAATCTTCCCGATATAATTCGTATCTACGCCCGCAATAATCCTGAGAAGCGTGCTCTTTCCCGATCCATTCAAGCCCAAAACCCCGATTTTGGCCCCGTAGAAAAAGGAGAGATAGATATCCTTCAAGACCTGTTTTTTCGGGGGATGAATGCGACCCACACCCACCAAGGAAAAAATAATTTGTCGATCATTCGTACTCATGCCGTTCGCTCCAATCCGTTATCAGGCTAGCCAAGATTTGTCAGGGTTGCAAGAAGACGCATGCAGGTGCCAACCTTACCAAAGGAATGTGAGGATTCACAATGCAGGCAGGCCGATGAGCCCCTTCCCTTCAAAACCCGGCTGAGATATGCTCCTTTGAGGGAAAAGGGTTCATCATACAACACAGCATTGAAATAGAGTCGAGACCGAGTATGATAAAGAAAGATCCACTCACCCCAGGTCTCTCAGATCGTGAAGAACGCGCAATGGTCTCGCTCAACCACCTGTCCCTCTCAATCCGGATCCACCACCTTGCCCAATAACATCAAATATTGTGCTCAATGCGGAACCCTGGTTGAGGAAAAAATTCCCTCAGGGGAAACCCTGCTCAGAGCCGTGTGTCCCTCCTGCCAGACCATCCACTACGAAAACCCGAAAATCGTGGCAGGCTGCATCCCGGAATGGCAAGATAAAATCCTCTTATGCCGTCGGGCCATCGAGCCCCGATTGGGGCTCTGGACATTCCCGGCCGGATTTATGGAATTAGGCGAGAGCACCGAAGAGGCGGCAGCACGGGAAACCCTGGAGGAAGCGCATGCCGACATTATCATCCATTCCTTATTTGGCATCTTCAGCCTTCCCCATGTCTCTCAGGTCTACGTGGTCTACCGTGGCCATCTTCAAAACCTGGACTTCAAACCTGGCACGGAAAGCCTGGATGTTCAACTGGTACCTTTAACCGAGATTCCCTGGGAGGACCTGGCCTTCCCCGTCATCCACGAATCGTTAACCCGCTACGTCAAGGACTTCAAAGCCGCCACCGCGAAAACCCATTCTGCCGTCGTCCCAACCAAAAATCATCCCTCCTTCTATTCTTCCTAACCATACCATCGACCGACGGTGAAGTGGTCCAATCAAAATGGACAGTGGAGAAAGAGAGTCGTGGGATTAAATAATTGGGACCTGCGTGAACAGCAGTGAGGTCCCATTGCTTTCCTGAGGTGCCGGGCCGAGACCCGGCACATTTCTGAAATACGCACATTTTTTCGCATCGTAGCCGCATGAACAACCTTAGCCCGTGACCCGGATTGTTCGTTTCATATTGCGGAACATGGACGGGAGAAAGTGACAGACGGTTTACTGCCTCGACTGTTCTAATGCTAACAGGGCGGTTTTGATGGGCAGTCCCCCACCATAGCCTACCAATTTTCCATTCGCTCCGATTACTCGATGGCAGGGCACAATGATGGATACCGGATTCTGGCCATTGGCCGCCCCCACGGCGCGGGAAGCTTTTGGACGGGCGACCTGCTTCGCAATGTCTCCATAGGACACTCTCCGGCCATAAGGAATGCGTTGGAGGGCCTGCCACACCCGACGTTGAAAGGGTGTCCCCTGAAGATCCAGCTTCACCTGAAATCGTGTTCGCGAGCCGCCAAAGTATTCCTGGAGTTGTTCCAACACCGCGCGAAAGGGTTCATGGGCCTTTTGCCACGTCGGCTGAATAGGGAGCGGATGGGCTCCATCTTGAAACTGCAGAGCCTGCAACCCCTTAGCGCTTCCAACTAACAAAAGCCGGCCCACCGGGCTTGTGCTAATCCAGTAAGACACGTTTGACTCTTTTGGAGGTCTCTTAACTGCTCGAGCCTTCTGCATGGTTATCCACACGGTTACAGAATGTTGGGGTCCGGCACATAAGGTATTTTTCCGGAGCATTCCCTCGAATTCTTGTCGGGAGATAGCAGGCTGTCCCCCATTCAATGTACCCCAATATTCCCCGCTCCGTCCAAAAGACGATATCTTTATCCTTTGCCAACACCGATCTTTTTAGATCTCCATGTGAATGTTTGAGATAACGCTGAGCCCGGGTGGGAGAAAAAGCAATTGATGATAGACAGGGTAACTGCCATTTTTCTATGATCGGACCATGTCGATTCATCAGCACTTGAGTCATTGGTGCCAGGCCAAAGGACTCTCTTTTGCCGATCTCAGCCGGCAAACGGGAGTGCCTATGAACAACTTTCAGGATCTTCAAAAGGGAGAATGGGACCCGCCCTTGTCCGTCCTGACATCGATTGCCCAATCGTTAGAGGTACCAGTGTCCTGGCTGCATAGTGATCCCCGGACTATTCAACGATTGTGGAACGACCCTGACGAAGACCATCCAGAATTTCCGGACACTTCTTCATCATCCGATCCCATTTCTCAACGAATTTTCGAGGTCAGCCGTGAATACCAGGACATCTTCGTCTTGCTGACCAGCATACTCCACCACGGAGATCCCAAGCTCATTCGGGCAGCTCAAGTGAACCTCCAAAGCCTTTTAAAACAGGCACGTCCCACCACCATCCCATGGGGAACGAGACCTCCAGGACATTTTGAACCCCCCAGCGATTAAGCACAAAACACCCTCTGGGCCACAACCAGGTTCCACAGGCACAAGACATTATTGATACCTGAAAAGTTTGAAGAACCGGAAAGGAATCGCTTAGCGGGCCAAAACCCTTTGGACGGTTTGAAGAAGTTCATCTAGCGTAAAGGGTTTTTGCAATGTGCCGATCGGCTGAAAAAATTGTTGAAGAAACCTCTGTGTTCCACCAGAGAAAGGAGAGGAAGGAATATTCCCGGTCAGGGTAATCATCGGAATACTCGAAAGTTGTTGAGGCACCTGCCAGATAGGTTCGTCTTCACCATCTACCAAAGCCACCACGTCCATAATAATCAGGGACGCCTGAAATTTTCCCTGATTGAGAAAGCCTTCCTGGGACGTCCCGGCAACCATAACCGTATAACCGGCCATTTCCAAAGACCGTGAG
>JAOUGQ010000479.1 GCA_029865515.1 Nitrospirota bacterium | reverse complement strand
TTTTTTGGAGGAGCCATGAAAGCGTTTCCTGCGGGGTAAATTAGACAGGCACCTAAGAGGCAGTCGAATCATATTCAATTCAGATCCAAAGGTACAGCACGGTGGTATTCCCCGGTCATTGGCCAGCCCTGCGATAACAGATATGAGTCATCCAGGTCCCTTGGTCTTTTTATGCTGTTATGCCCGACGGGTTGTATCGGACATCCGTCTTTGTGCTTCCTTCCTTCACTCCCGACATTCGTTATCGGGAGTCCCTCTTGGGTTCTGTCTCCCATTGTTGCCCTGCCTTCTTTCCCAGATGGATCCCCGGTGGTGAGGAAGTCTGGGACGGTCCGCTCGTGAGATCTGGGGAAAAATGCTACAGTCACTTGGACCCTACTCTGTTGCCTTTCTTATTTATCCCCACCCTTTCCTCAACCAGGGCAACATCCATTGAACAATTTTCCTACTTTTTCCCTCTCCCGATTTTCACGGTTTCTCCACCATCTCAACAGGATACGATGCCCTTTCACCTTTTCAATCCTTCGACTTCTTTTTATTAAAGACCACAAGACCTCTACTTGGCATAAAGTTTGAAAGTTCTCCATCACTATCGAATCATCTGGTTGGCCGAAATAACGGTTTTATGCTGAATGGCACAAGAAATGGGCAGTCGAATTCGTTATTTTTCGAAATCACATCACATTCAAAATGTGACATGATGGAATGTCCTCGCTGTCATGGTTTTATGGTGATTGAAACGTGCCTGAACCGGGAGGGCGTTCTCAACACGCTGTGGATATATGAATGGCGGTGCTTGAATTGTGGAGAAATCTTTGATGCGCAAACATTGGCAAATCGAAATGCTTGTCGACAACATGCCAGTTCCCGGCGCCCCCAAAAGGCTGCCCGAATTTTTCAATCACGATGAGGAGAACACATTGAACTCTTTTCGTAGACTTCTCGCCTGGAATGGAAGCATTGTGTTGTTGATCATGGGGATGGGAATGAGTCCGGTATGGGGCCAGGAACAGGAAGTCATCGCGGGAGGTAGACTTCTTTTCCAAAAATTCTGCGTTTCCTGCCATGGTTCGCGAGCCGTGGGGGATGGCCCGCTTTCGGAGTCTTTGAATCCCAAACCTGCGGACCTGACCAAATTGTCAGCAAGACACGGCGGCTCATTCCCCTTTTGGCACGCATATCGTACTATTGACGGACGCAACCAGGTTTCAGCTCACGGCACACGTGATATGCCGGTGTTTGGAATTTGGTTCCGGATACCGGATGATGAGGTTTCGATTGAAACGGAGTGGGGCGATCAAGTGCGAGGGCGAATTTGGCAATTATTGTCATACCTGGAATCCATTCAAGAACGATAACAACCATTGCGTAGGGGTCTAACGATCTCCAGATAATTTTTGAAGGCATCTCTAAGAGAAGATGCCAGGGAGGGAATAATGAGCAACCGACCACACCGGGTTCTTGGTCCTCTTGGCTTTATCCTTATGATGAGCTGGCCGATTCTGGCTCTGAGTCAAGAAGTTCCGGGAAATCCTCAAAATGGAAAAATTCTCTTCGAAAAACATTGCGTGCAATGCCATGGAGAGAAAGGAGCCGGCGATGGGCCGGATACGAAATTTCTCACAGTGCGCCCGGCCAATTTTCATTCTCTGGAGTCCCGGTCAAAAACAGATTGGGAATTGATGACCGTTATTACGTTTGGAGCAGCCTTTTCTCCTATGCATGGATGGTCTGATCGTTTGACCGAAGATGAGCGGTGGGATGTCTTGCGGTATATCCGATTACTCGCTCCGTTTAATCCTGTCGCCCAACTTCCTGTTTCACCGGAAAGGCATGGGTAAAGGCCGAACCCATGTACCATAGTCAGTCGTTCATCATTCATTTTCACATCAAGGAGGGTTAGTCATGTCAGACATGTTAAAAGTCATTGAAGTGTTAGCGGAATCCGACAAGAGCTGGGAGGATGCGACTTCGCAGGCCGTCACCCGGGCATCCAAATCCGTGCATGGCATTAAATCCATTTACATCAAGGATATGGAAGCCAAAGTGGAAAATAACAAAGTCACCAAATTTCGCATTACTGCGAAGATTTCCTTCCTGTTGGATTAGGGAATAATAGAGGACCCTGATGGCAAGGGAGGGCATCTCCTCCCTCTGTCATCCTCATCCCCGCCGGTGGGTACCGGGGATCCATCCGAATTGCAGACCAGATGGACTCCCGACA
>JAOUGQ010000480.1 GCA_029865515.1 Nitrospirota bacterium | reverse complement strand
CTCTACCTGCCCCCTTCCACGAGCGCCCATCAGAATGAGATCAGGGTGTTCTTCTTGGGCCACCGACAAAATAAGCTCGGCTGGGGAACCTTCTTCCAATCTGATTTTCAGAGTTTCCACCTTGCCTGAAAGGAGAGACTGGGCGCGTGTTAATGCCTGCTCCCCGTCTTTCCGGAGGGCCTCCTCTGTCACTTTTGACAGGTCATGGGCAATTTCAGGTCCGAGCATAGAAAATGTTAATCGAGGGAGATCAATGACATGCAGCATGGTCAATGTGCTGACTGAGGCCAAACTCATGACAGCCTGTGTGGCGTGGGTGGATTGTTCCGATCCATCAATGGCTAGGAGTATTCGCATAGGTCATTTCTCCTCTTTGGTCTTGTTATTATGATGCTTTCAGCATCTTGTCTCCTCACAGAGAGTATTGCACGGGACTTGAGTGAAGTCAGAGCTATGATGACGTTTGATCTTGAGGCAGGCATTATAGCCGAGATGCATCCAAAAGACCCAAAGACCTCTTAAGTCCTGGCAATTTTCTTTCAAACCTGTTTTCTCAAAAGGCGTCAATTGATGAGGCGGGAATCTTCATTCCTGGCCAGACAACACTGTTGAAATGTTTTCCCGCTTCCACATGGGCAGGGGGCATGATGATTCCGGGAGGCTTGTTTCGGATTGACCATGGCCTTGAGGGCGTGCGTAATCCGTGATTGGGGATCCTGGTGAAAGATCTGTTCCAACATCGTATACAGTTGAGGGTGTTTCTGTTTCATCCTCACGGGGTTTTCAAAAAAATACTCTGAGACCACGGCGAAAAATTCCGCCTCGTTCGTGAGTCCATAGGGATTGATGTCTGAATGCCCGTGCCGAATTTTGTTCATTTCGGTCTGAACCAGGTTGAGCCAGGGCCTGATGGCCCGGCCGGGTAAGGCGACTTCAGGAACCCCATCCACAACGCCATCGGATTTATCCAGCAAATGGGCAAACTCGTGAATGCCCACGTTATGCCGGTCTGAGTGTCTTTGAAAGCCTTGTAACAGATCGGGTTTCGACAAAATCATCATGCGGGTCATCGCCCCTGAACCGACCATGCCTGAAATAGTGTGCTCCTTAGCTGATCCCATTTGATACGCCTCACCGAAGGATGTTGGATAGATGAGGATTTCCCGAATATGCTCCCATTCCCAGCCGGGAAATCCAAATATGGGAATGATGGCGCTTGCCGCCACCAACACCCGGATGGTGTCATCAACCGAGGTATTGATGCCGGTGATTCGCTTTTCGTGAAGAAAGATATGGACTTCTTCTCGAAAATGAGCTTGGTCGGGAGGAGAAAGCGTTTGATAGAAGGGGACTTCTTGTTCCAGAATGCATTCCCATGCGGCAGGAAACGGGGTCTGACGAATCATCGCACGCTGTCGAATATGACGAGTCAGGAAGCGGTACAACCCGATGCCGACCAGCATGATACCGAGGAGTCGCATGGTGATGTCGGGGGGAGAGGGACGTTGCGGCCAAAGGATAGCGAAGATGAGGAAACATACAATGCCGGTCAGGATGACCGCCAATATACGGGTCAGTCGTTCTTGCGGGTGAGTTCTCTTGCTCTTATTGACTTCAAGCATGTCTGTCAACGGTGTCATCTCAAGTGAAGCGAAAAAAATTCTTTACTCCACAAATCTCCTGTATCTTTTAGACTGCCAACAATGAGACCAGGGATAGGAATTAAAATCACCATGAAAGATTGGTAAATCCCTCCGCCTTTTTCTACGGACGTCACCCGGTTGGTTCATTGAAAGGGTAGAGGGCCATTTCAATGTACCTGGGATTTGCCAAATAAGGGGAACTCTAACATGAAGTCAAAGGGAAAAGAGCGATGGGTTTTCGGGTTGTGTGCAGGGATCTGTTTGGCGGGTGTGGTTATTGCGGGGTCTCAAGAGCCATCTCCCTTCACACCTCGTCAGGTAGTGGAATACTGGCTTCACGTGTATCCGGGTCAAATTGAGCAGGCTGCCGAGCTGACCACAGCGGCCTTTAGGGAGGGTGTGTCTAAAGAAGAATGGATTGCCACCCAAGGGCCTTTTCTGAAGAATTTAGGGATGAAATATGTGCGCGCCAAAATAGCCCATGAAGAGATGGTAGGGGAAGAAGTCCATGTGATCGTCCATGCTCACATTGTCACGCTGATGGGTGATCACCCGCAGGATGAGTTGTATGTCTTGCTGAA
>JAOUGQ010000478.1 GCA_029865515.1 Nitrospirota bacterium | reverse complement strand
CGGGGTGGACCTGTACAAGGTGCAGCGTCTCCTCGGGCATAAGTCGCCGATCATGACGCAGCGCTATGCCCATCATTACCCGGAAAGCTTGCGAGAAGGGGTAGAGGCGTTGGAGCCTGGACGGTCGTTTAGCACAAAATTAGCACAATCGCAGGTTCGGGCTGGTGAGGGTTCTCTAAGCTGTTGAAATACTGGAGCCGGCGACCCGGATTGAACGGGCGACCTGCGGTTTACGAACTGTACCAGAACCAACCTCAGACAACGTAACCCCGCAAGAAACAACAAAGCAGGCCCCCCCAGACATGGGCCTAGATGGGGGTAGTTTGTCTTGTCCTGGTAGCAGCGTGGTAGCAGAAGAGGATGAGTAGAGTCCTACGTCGTCCGTAGAATTCTGGCGGAAAAGGCAGCAGCGAAGGCCATCGAATCGGCTAAGGACATGAGCATATCGGGGAATCGGAGAAATCTTTGATCTGCGGATTCTGTAATGGTCCCAACAATGAAATTCTCACATTCATCGATCGCGCCTTCATTGCGCAGCGCATTGACCAGCTGAGTGGCTATCTCGCGCAGCACCTCCCTGTGACACCACTGTTGAAATCGCCGATGAATAGTTTTGTAGTTGAGATAACACTTCGGCAGTAGATGCCATTCTGCCCCTTATTCAGAATTCAGAGCACCGCTTCCAACACAACCTTGATGAGGATGGGCTTCCGACCAGGACGGGAGTACGGGACGTGCTCTTCAGGAACGTGTTCGCGAATCCGATCCCATTGGTCGTCTCCCAGCCGCAGCATGCCCAGCCTGATAGGGAGTGCATCCCGTCAACTATAGTGAAATAGAGTCTCGCTTAGGTTTGATGAAATGCTCAAGCCTTCTCCTCCGCCCCATGATTTTCTTAGAGACACAGTTTAGCTCCAAGCGCATCGCCTTCATCCAGACCTATGATCCAAAGCCGCAGCGATGCTTGGTGCGAGCCGATAAAATCCTAAGGCATGCAGGATAACCACAAATTTCTGGTTTTATGAGACAGCGGCGAGAGAGTGGGTCCCCCACGGCCTGTCGATGGCCCCAAAGTGGATGCCACCGTAGCGAGTGTGAAGCACTTGGAGGGTAGATGATGCTCTCCTATCACATCATGATGGTGTATCTATTTAGATTCTATACGCCCGTATCTTTTTCGATTCAGTATCATCGCATCCCTAAAAATTTTGTGTATTGAAGTGATACAGACAAAGAACACATCCTTCCTAACTGCCCAATAACACGTAGCAGTCACTCGGCCTGTATTCTCAAGAGATGCGCTGCATGAATCTTGCGTTTTAAAAATGATGCAAATTCTCATGCTTATTAGGTTTACTTTTCAAATCGCTTGGTCTAAGAACGTGTGTACCGAGGCCGGTCGCTTCGCAAGTGTGAGGTAACATGAATCGTGGTAGCTTCGGCAAGCGTCCCTGCCATGAGTTTATAGGCGTCACGTTTGTCCACCCCGAAAATCAGTTACCCATCTCTTTACTCGAATTTAAGTCGCATGGTGCAAGGCGGAGTGCTTTATTACACCCCGGTTTGGAACATCAATGGTGAATAATCATGGAACCTCAACTATTCTGAGGCGCCATCATTTATAGGAACGGCTGTAATCATGTTCCCTATATCTTTGATGAACGGCAGTTGCACAATTGCCATTCCATGGTAAAGCCACCATGCGTACCAAGACACTCCACGGAAGGAGTTCAGCTCACTTAGCCCTGTTGCACACCTTGGCGCAGCTCGCCCGCACGGATGTTGAAGTTTTGATCACCGGCCCGACGGGTGTCGGAAAGGAACTTTATGCTCGGTTTCTGCACCAGAGGAGCCAGAGAGGTAACGCCTCTTTTGTCCCTCTGAATTGCGGAGCATTGGTGGACACGCTGTTTGAGAATGAGTTGTTTGGTCACGTGGGAGGAGCGTTCACCGGAGCTCGCCAACAGAGCAAGGGATTGATTGAATCAGCCGAGGGCGGAACGCTGTTTTTGGACGAAGTGGACTCGCTAAGTGCTGCATCGCAAATCAAGCTGCTGCGGCTTCTTCAAGAAAAGGAATATCGGAAACTGGGTGAAACCAGGCTACGAACAGCAGATGTGAGAGTGGTGGCCGCCACAAACACCAGGTTGGATCTGGCGGTTCAGAAAGGCAATTTTCGTGAGGATCTTTTCTTCCGGCTTCGAGTGGCCCCCGTCTATGTCCCGCC
>JAOUGQ010000477.1 GCA_029865515.1 Nitrospirota bacterium | reverse complement strand
TCGCCCACAATGGCGGGACCCAAAGAACAACTGAGGTCTAACGCCACGACATCAGACCCTTGATAGGTCCACAAACGCCCACATTCCTGGCAACAATACCAAATGGTATACCCAGGCCACTCTCGATCTCGCACGGCCATGTGGACAGTCTCCTTGGTCTCCTGAACTTTACACGAGGTTTAGTAATCAGACTCCGTCTTCGCGGGCATCAGGGCCTGAATTTTTTGAGGCAACGTCTGCAACCAGTCGTCAAAGGGCATGTCAGCATCAACGACAATCTCCAGCTTGCCATTGGCCAACAGACGAACCACCCCTGGACTTTCCGGCGAGAGAGGAATTTCCACCGCCTCTCGCGAAATTTCCAAATCGTCAATCACCCCTAAAATCCTGGTAATGTGCTGAAACGACACCGTATCTAATGAACTCACCATAGCTCCCTTCATCAGGCTGATCGCCTAAATTGTAGGAATCGGTCCCGACCCTGTCAACGAAGCCACAGGGAGAGGCTTAGGACAAGGCTGAAAAGACGCGACGGAAGATCAGGCTTGCGGCGACCATATCTTCACGGGTAACATCCAAATGTGTCACCACGCGAAACGCCCGGTCTCCCACCGCATTCAGCAAGACTCCAGCCTCCCGGCAGCCCGCCAGCAACGCCTCGGTAGATTGAGAAGAACGGGGGACCTGAAACATCACCATATTGGTCTCCACGGCCTTCACATCAACCACCACGCCGGGAATGTCCTGTAACAGAGTAGCGAGATAATGCGCATTGCCATGATCCTCAGCTAATCGGGGAATATGATGCTCAAGCGCATACACACCAGCAGCTGCCAGTATGCCCACTTGCCGCATCCCCCCGCCAAACACCTTGCGAAGCCGGCGCAATTTCTGAACACGTGCCGCATCCGACACCACCATCGACCCAACAGGAGCCCCTAAGCCTTTCGATAAGCAAAACGACACGGTATCGAACGGCCGAGCAAAGTCAGCTGCCGACACACCAGTTTTTACCACGGCATTAAACAATCGAGCGCCATCCAAATGCAGGGCCAGGCCATGAGCGCGGACAACCTCCGTAATCCGATGAATCGTCTCCAAGGGATAAATCGAGCCTCCACCCACATTATGCGTCTGCTCCAAGCACACCAGGGTGGTCGGAGGATTATGCAGATCCCTTGGCCGAATGGCGGCTTCGACTGATTCCGGAGCAAGGCGTCCACGATCGCCCGGCACACAACATAATTGAACGCCTGAGAGCGAAGAAGCCGATCCGCCTTCATACCGGATGAGGTGGGAAGAATGTTCAACAATCACTTCATCGCCGGGCCGCGTGTGCAACCGGATGGCCAGTTGATTACCCATCACCCCCGTGGGCACAAACAGGGCAGATTCCTTACCTAACAACGCCGCCGCCATCGCTTCCAATCGATTCACCGTCGGATCTTCCCCATACACATCATCCCCGACTTCGGCTTGAGCCATGGCTTCCCGCATGGCCGGTGTCGGTTTCGTCACGGTATCGCTACGCAAATCAATCGTCGGCATCACTCAATCCCCTCAAAAAAATAAATCCCGGTCCATATTCTAAGGAACCGTCTTCCATCACACAAGATTTCCTTTTTACGATTGATTTACAATGAACACCAATGAGAAAACGTCTTCTAGTCACCGGCGGTGCAGGATTTTTAGGGAATCATCTCCTGCGACGGGCCACTCACTTCGTAGCAGCGGGAACCCTGCACCACACACCCGCTGCATCCCTTCCAGGAGTGACCTTTCACGTCTGTGACCTGCAAAATCACGAGGAAGTAAGAATCCTTCTGGATCGAATTCAACCGGACGTCATCATTCATACCGCCTGCTCTGATCAAGCCCCTAGCATGGAAGCCATCGTCAGGGCCGCAGGACTACTGGCCGTGCAGACGGAGGAACGTGGCATTCGCTTTATTCATCTCTCGACCGATCAAGTTTTTGATGGAAATACTGCGCCCTATACCGAAGAAAGCCCCACGAACCCCATCAACCCATACGGTAAGGCCAAAGTCCAGACAGAAGTCCTTATCAGGTCCCTAAACCCACAGGCCACCATCATCCGCACCTCATTACTCTATGATCTCCGCAAGCCGGATCGACAGACGACGGGTTTAATCAAGGTGGCACAGACCGGTGAACGGTTTCACTTATTCGTTGACGAAATTCGCTGTCCGGTGTGGGTCGAAAATCTCG
>JAOUGQ010000476.1 GCA_029865515.1 Nitrospirota bacterium | reverse complement strand
CTTCAATCCAAAGCTTTCCGGTATACTCACGGCGAAAGGTGGTCAAGCCGCTCACTACCCGTTCGAACGTGAGCTCCGGCCATGGCCGATTAATTTTTCGATACAGAGCCTCGCTTCCCGCATCAAGGGAGGGCAAGACCGCATCCGCCTGAATGAGATCCTTTCTCACCTCAGGCTGATACAACAAGGCTCCATTCGTAATCACAGCAACGGGAATATCCGTCAGGCCCTTGATCTGTTCAATCATACGACCAAGACTGACATGAAGAGTTGGCTCACCAGACCCGGCAAAGGTAATCCAATCAATCTCTCCCGGTTCATGGGATTCAATCGAGACTTTGACCTCTCCCACGATTTCATCCGGTGGGAAGTAATCCCGCCGTTCGTTTGTCATCGGGGTACTTCGGCCAAGCTGACAGTACACACAATTCCAATTACAGGTTTTAAACGGTATGGGATCAATCCCCAACGATTGTCCCAACCGCCGGGAAGGAACGGGGCCATACACAAAGCGCGGAATGGGTTGTGAGGCTCTCTCAACCATCGACTCTGAGCTCGTCAGGACGGATCCGATCTTTTGGGGGAAAGACCGGGAATGTTTTTATTTATTGAGAACCGCATTCCTCATGACTCTCCCCTCGACTTGTTATGATGTTCTGAATGTTCTCCAATCGGGTTTCACGGAGCCACCAGGGAATTGGGTGTGTCCCGTCTCTTGGGCTGACTCACGCAAGGCACCAAATACACATGTTTGCCTTGCTGACCAGACCTGATGGTAGCCTGTTTTTAAGGATTCCTTTTCATACTTCAGGGCTTGCTCAAGAGAGATATATGTTGCTCAACATTCACGCCTCTTTCCTCCACAGAGCCACAGGCCAGAGACTCTCATCAGCCACCGCATACGAACCTTCCATCTTCACTTTTTCCAATTGAGGTTTACCGTGAACCATTCAAGAGAACGTTAATACCCACTATTCTCCGCCAAGCTCTGCTCCCAGCCCCAATCCCACCCAGGCTCGCAAGAGATCGTGTCTGGTGACCGTGTACGCGACCTCACCATCTCGTTCAACCGGCAAATTGAGTAATCGTTTTGCTTCCATAATTTTGACCGCTTCTCGAATAGAGGTTGAGTCCTTGATACTGATGTGGTCTCTGACCATAATGTCTTGGGCGGTCAATTCGTTTAGGTCTTTGCCGGCTTCCAGCGCGCGCAATAAATCAAATTCACTGATAAAACCGACAAATCGTTTATTGTCGTCGATGACTGGCCCGCCGGGGGTATGCGTTGACAACAATTCCACCGCCACTTCCATCGCATTTTGTTTCTTCCGGAATTTCACATCATTAGTTGGCACAATTTGCCCAACCAGATTAAGTCCTCCAGCCGGAGTACCTTGAACAGTCATAACTACCTCCTTATCCATGGCAAACTCGTTGATAACTCAAGAAAGACCAGACCGTCATCACTGGCCATTTTCCCGATTGGTCCTTTTGTGAGGGTGAAATCATTGTACCCCCACTCACTCATGGGGGAAAACGATTCCCTCTCCAAAAGCATCTCTCCTCTCTCACTAGTAATTTTTCTTCCGACACTTGGATCTAACAAAATTTTATACGTTATCGACTTACATGAGGAACTAGGCGTTTTCCTAGTTTTCACAAGAAAAATTCCTAAATAGGAAAAGAGCACACTCTACAGCTGAAGCGCGTTCGAGGGCCCTCGGGGTTCCTGCGGTGGGGACAGCCAGAGAATGTAGAAGACTGCGTCGTATGAAGGCACACTCGGTTGCCCAGAAAGCACCCGACGAGATCAATCGGCGAGCGAGCTAAAGATGAAATTTGGAAGGACCTCTAGTCTAGACCCAGAGAGTGCAGGCAAAGGAAAAGGCGGCTTTGATGCTCAAGAATCTTCGAGGGGAATAATCCGATACTGAAGGCAATCTCCCCGACTTTCCACAACCAACGTTGTGAGGAGGGAGTCAATTCTCCTTACCCCCTCTTATTCAAAAGGGATACCGGGGCTTTGGATATCCCCGTTCTTCTTTTCGCTTCTTTCACCGGCCTATTGGTGTTTGCTTTCTTGGGCTCTTGATCCTGCCACTGGTAGGCCAGTGTATTAATTTGATCCAGTATGTTGGTGAGTTCACGACCTTCTGTCGTGAGTTCATAGGTCACTTTCGGGGGGACAGTAGGCTCCTGATGCCGATAAATAATTTCAGCCCCCTCCAAAG
>JAOUGQ010000150.1 GCA_029865515.1 Nitrospirota bacterium | reverse complement strand
AACACATGTCTTCATCTGCCCCTTTGACGAAAGCACTGATGAATCCCGAAATGGAAACCCCACGCCTATCACATGACCACTTGGATAGTACGAAAACCCGACCCTGTATTTTGGTGGTGGAGGATGATCCTTCAGTGGCAGGGTTACTGAATACTGTTCTCGAAGAGTGGGGCTATCACGTGCTTATTGCACGAAATGGACGGGAAGGCTTGGACGTGGTTGCGAATCATGCTGTCGATGGCATTCTGCTGGATATGCATATGCCCGTGATGGACGGGCGAACTATGCTCGATGAATTACGCTGGTTAGGCTACCACATGCCGGTGCAGGTCATGTCCGGTGGCCTGGACCTCCCGGCCCTTCGCCAGCTTCTGAACGAAGGCGCTCAAGGATTCTTTCTTAAACCCTTTAATCTGCGATCCCTCAAGCAATCCTGTCAACAGATCTTTGCAAAGAAGGGAACGTCTCACCATTCCTCCCACCACCTTTATCCGGCATGAGCCCTAGATGGAGAAACCAGGTATGCGCCATTAATGCCCTTGTGGTCACCCAAACTATAGGTCTTTTCGAGTGGCCACATAACCGACCACACATTCCCCTTAAGCCGGATTCCTGCAGCACTATGCTCTACGCGGCAAGAGCAGGCTTCCAACACACCTTCATTACGTGGTTACACTTAGCTGTGTTTTCAAAGATTGCGGTACATCAACATTAACGGATTCCCTTGTGGAAAATACCTGTCAGTGGACTCAGACGGACTTCAATACCACAAGCGGGCCTGTCCCTTTCTCCCATCATTTTTCCCGTGGATACGCCATATTATCTCAATGGCGATAGTAAGGCAGTGATCTGGCAGAATACCATCAGCGGGACAGTGGCCGTGTGGCTGATGAACGGGGTGAACATCGCCTCGGTGGGCTTTCCCACCACGTTGCCGGCCGACTGGGAGATTCAACACTAGAGAGGGAACAACGTACTCGCCTAACCACTGAGGAAAAGCGTACAAGTCTCAAACACAAAGAAGACGGAACCACCTTTCGGCTGATCAACTAAGAGCCTGACCCCCCACAACGGGTCAGGCTCTTTTCATGTGGGAACCAACCGCTCATCCGAGAAAGGCATGTCTCCTAATACGCCGCGCAACGCCCGGTGTACCCCGTTTGGCTAATTTTCGTTATCAATATAAGTCTGTAAATTCAATATAAGAATTAAAGGAAATTTGAGATGAACAAGCGTTTTTCCTACCAAAGCGAGGGAGAAAAGCTCTCTTTCGGTATCGGGTGGTGGCTCATCTTCATCTCCGCGATACTTCTATGGCTTTGGAAATAATGCCCGGGTGAGTAGGGTGCATAGTTCTCCTGAGACTCTTGATACTCACAAACCATTTTTTGAGCACATCGAATATATTATATCTTCACGTAATGATTATCGTTCACGTAAGCACCTCCTTCCTAATCGCTTGGGTTCATTACGAAAGAAAAAAGGACATAAGTCATTCAAAACTTTCCTTCCCCTCTGCCTAACCAAGCATCCACAAAGACCTCCCGTCTGCATCACCAACCCGGCTTATACCTCGCAAGATCTTCAATGCTTCAGTGATCAGGAGAATGCCGTCAGTGCACACACATGGAAGTGATCGTCCTTCCGAGACTGCCCTCTCAGCAAGCCAAGGCTCTTTTAGCGGGAGCCATTTATTTTTTGAATCAGGCAAACACGTCGCACTGAAGACGATGCTTCACTGACCTGCTCCCCTTTCCTCTCATTTCCTTTAGCCCTCAATTTTTGTATGGTGTAGACAAGGTTGGTTGATCGGATCCAGGTGAAGTTCCGTGCGCCATGTGCAGACCGAGGGAACTTGTTGGTATAAATGGGCAAAAAGGCATTTTTTTGAAAGGATCGTAACCGAGACTCTCACATACACTCAGCGATAGTGGAATTGCTGAAACGTGCCAGAAAGACCGGTGAGAAATTTGTCATGCATGAAATCATTTCTTTCTTGCCTCCAATCCAAGTCGGATATGAAATCTACTACGAAAACCTTGAAATCGAGGGGATTCAAGACCGGCAGGCTGCCGTCTTGCAATTTATCGAAGGGTCCAATCAACTGTTGGACTGGGAACAAGAACCCAGCAATCCCAAGGATCCTCATGCCATCAAGATATTCGGGGTATCGGAGCAGATGTTTTCTACGAAACATGAAATGTTGGGATACGTTCCAGGGGATGCGGCTAAACAGATTGTAACCAGTGGGCTTTGGCCATTTCTTCAACTCCGGTTGGATTGCATCCATGTTGCGACACAAGGGTTCATTGCGATTCGGTTTCAAATTCTTGGGCCAATCCGGAAGAAAAACGGTGACGAGAAACCGGCTGAAAGACCTCGCATGGAAAGGAGGCAAAAAGGTTCCGCAGCAATGACTCCGAAGCTGCTTCCCAACAGGGAAGTTAAAAGTCCACAAGGATATCGAAGCAATATAAAACGGGTCGTGTTCCTCGTCTTGAGGATTATCGCGGTAACAATTGGGACGGGACTCGCCTTGGTGGGCGGGAAAGTAGGCACGGCGGCCTGGCAGGCCAGTGAGAACGTTTTTTCAACGGAAATGATCTTCCCACTGATATTCGTCATCAGCGGCGGGCTGCTCATTTGGACCGGAATCAGGCCATCAAAATCAACAGCAACCACACCAACAAAACAACCGGATGAGCAATAGAGTATATTATGATCGGCACCCACCAGAACACCGTCCTTCAGACCTTATTCATCCGCAAGGTGAATGGCGATATCTTTACACTTCAGCACAATGGTGTGCATCGGGCGAGACATTTGCAAAGACATGAGAGGCGCTAGTGGCGACCACGTATCATCTCTGGCTTAAACCGTCCGGGAAGGTTTACGACATTCTTGCGAAGACTATTGCCGAACTAAGTAAAGCGTATCAAGCCCCTTTCTTCGAGCCCCATGTGACGCTACTGAGTTCTCTCCCAGGCACCGAAGAGGAGATTACCGGGCGATCTTCCCAACTTGGCACATCTCTTCGACCTTTTGACATCCAGCTAACCGAACCGGCCTATGGTGATCAGTACTTTCAATGCGTTTTCCTAAAGGTTCAAGAAACCCAGGCAATACTGAATGCGCATGAACAGGCAAAAAAACTGTTCGCGAAGGGTACCAGCCCCTACATGCCACATCTCAGTTTGCTCTATGGCCATTATTCCATTGAACGTAAAGACAAGATCGCGGCAACCTTACCCGAAATCCTGCGCCTCAGCTTCTTGGTCGACACCGTTGACCTTATCCGCGCCGGGAGTGAAGATCCCAAGGACTGGCTCCCCATTCTGTCAGTTCCCTTGAGCCGATAGAGTCCCTTTCCGTATACATAAACGTTAACAGGGGCATTGGATGTGGCCGCCTTGCAACACAATCCTCTTCTCCTCTGGTGGGTTTTCCCATCCCATAGCAAACACCCAGACCTGTACCGGTATTCTCCCCGTATTGGAAATGACATGCGCCAGTCCCTCCGCATGAGAATAGGCGCAGGAGGGAGAAGCCTTATGGAAAAAGATACAAAGCTGGAAGCGAACAACTCACCTAAGGGGTAGGGACGGGCTCGGGGATTTCGGGCTGAGAGACGCCCGTCACGACTTGCTCAAGACGGTCCAACACTTTTTGAATTTCTTCGGGTTTGCCTAAACTGATCTGGAAAAAGCTGGACATATCGGGAATTCCTTCAGCAATTTGCTTGGCGACTTCCACCACTCCATCCGGTTCAATGTCCAACAGTTCCTTTGAGGATTGAATAGCCGATTGAATGGCAGTATCCGGTTCTCGATGGCACCACATATCAGCCAGCCGACCCGACAACGCCACACACTTAACTGTTAACAGGGACACCTCATCACTACTGGACGCCAGGGAAGGATCATGACTGCCTTTGACGGATTGCCTTAATAACTCAGGCAATTCCCACGTCTCCGCCAACCACGCTCCGATCTCGCAATGATCGGTTTTCCATCGACCTTGTTCTAACGCCTCGAGTGTTTGATGATCCTGGTCGGCTTTTTTGTAGAGCAATCCGTATTCACTGCCTAAGGCTTCGCTCATCACCAACACCCCCAAGTCCTGCAATAACCCGGCAAGGAAAATTTCTTCTTCGTTTGTGACCCGCACGCGCTTGGCCAATATTTTCGCAGCCAAACTCGCCAGAATACATCGATGCCAAAAATGGGTGTGATCAAACGCTCCTCCACCTTTTTTTCGCAAATCTCGATATAACGAAAAACAAAATGCCAGGGTGGCAATGGAATTCATGCCCAACAACGTCACGGCATGCGTAACGGTGGTGACCTTATGCCGACTGCCTCCATAGAAACTGGAATTGGCTACATTCAACAGCTTGGCGACGAAGGAGGGGTCTTTGCTAATGACGTCCCCAATTTTTTTGGCACTCGTCCGCTCGTCCCGGCACAATTGCAGCACTTGCAGGGGCAAGGCCGGGATCGCTGGAAGCGTCTTGCAATTTTTAATACGTTGAAGAATCTGGGAATCCATTATCCGTCAGACCTGTCCCTTATTTCGCACTTGGCCCCTGTTGTATGCCTTCAAAAAACCGGTTACCAGCCCCCACCCAGACTTTTCACTGGGCTTCCTTAGTCCGGACCTTATGGATACTTCATTCGGGGAGGAATACCAGGTTTTGAAGCAAATCGGTTCCGCCATATGACCAGAAATTAACAGATATCCAAAGGTTTTATCGGACAATGAGCACCTGACTTGAGGTAAAGACCTGATCGCAAGACTACCGGCCACAGACTGGCAAAAATACGTAGATGGCCAAAAAGACTAGGCTTGAAAAGATACACGCAGGAGGAATGGCATAAAAAACGGAATGAATGGTAGAGAGGACGGGAGGGAAAAAGCCTCTAACGTCTGCGGAAACAAGAGGTCCGACAGGGATTAGACACGGCCATAGAGGGTGGAGGGTGAGGCATCCAGGACCATGACCGGCACCAGGTCTCCTGGCTGGCGGGCTAAGTCATCTTTGGGCCACACAACGGTCACATTGTGATCACTATGCCCCATCCATTGGAATTCGGATTTCTTCGAATCGCCCTCCAACATGACCTCCACCCTGGTACCAATGAGCTCTTTGTTTTTTGCCAGGGAAATTTCTTTTTGCAATTCGACGATCTGATTTGTCCGATATCCCTTCACCTGTTCAGGAACATCGTCAGCATATTTTCTGGCCGCGATGGTGTGCTTTCGTTCAGAATATTTAAACACAAACGCCGCCTGATACCCCACGTCTTGCACCAGGCGATAGGTATCCTGAAACTCTTCCTCGGTTTCACCGCAAAATCCGCAAATGAGATCGGTGGTCAAGACAATAGGGCCTTTTTTTCGAATGGCCTCAACCAGCTTGAGATACTCACGTCGAGTGTAACACCGGCCCATGCGCTCTAGAATGCGATCATTGGCCGATTGCAGTGGCAAGTGAATCGTCTTACAGATGGCGGGATGCTCCGCCACGGCTTCAAACAGGGCCGGAGGGAAATCCTTGGGATGAGGAGACATAAACCGCACACGCTGAATCCCAGAAACCTCCGCCACCGTCACTAATAATCGGGCAAAATCCCAATCACCCCAACGGTAGGAATTCACATTTTGTCCCAAAAGAGTGATTTGCCGAACTCCCTGGCTCACCAGCCGATTTGCTTCCTGGATAATCCCCTCAGGGTCTCGAGAACGTTCTCGTCCCCGCGTATACGGCACCACGCAAAATGAACAGAAGTTATCACATCCCCGCATCACGGCAATCCATCCATTGATGCCATCCGGCCGATCCGGAACGATGTGGGCATAGGTTTCATATTCAGACAGATCAACGGCCAACCCCCGTTTATGATGCTCCAGCGCATCCATGAGAAGATCAGGCAGTTGCCGGTACCCATCAGGACCGACCAGAACATCAATGAAGGATCGAGTATCCATCAGCTCTTGTTTCAGATTCTGAGCCATGCAACCCAACACCCCGATGACCAATCCACGCTCCTTTTTTCTGTTGGTATAACGGGCCAAATGGCCATACACGCGATTGTGGGCATTCTCTCTAATAGCGCAGGTATTAAACAGGATAACATCGGCTTCATCATCGTGGGGGGTAAATTGAAACCCGCGGCCCTTTAAAAGGGAACGAACGATTTCCGTATCATACTCATTCATCTGGCACCCGAACGTTTCCATATACACCTGATAGCCACTTCTGCCAGACGGACTGGTTGGAACTTTCAAACTGGTAGGGAGGAGTAAGGGGGTTCCGCTCACTAATAGATTCCCTCTATGGCTGGGACGAGTGAAGAGGCAGACACAAGGTCTTGTTCCGGCATCAGAAATTCAGAGGAAGGATCCAACAGGCCTAGCACTTTATCCGACATCATCCCCGTTACAACGACCGATTGAATGGTATTGTGCAACCGGCGAGGAGAACGAACCGCCACACGAAGGAAATTATCCGTCAGCCCCGGCCAATACCCTTCGACTTCCGCTGATTCAAACAACACCGAGACCCGTCGCCCCAGGAACCGCTGCTGAAACACCATTCGTTTTTGATCAGAAGCTTCGCGTAATGCCCGGCTCCGTTCTTTGATCAGTGCTGGAGACACCGGATGAGGTAGCTTTAACGCGGCCGTCCCGGGCCGGGGGGAGTAACTGAACACATGCAAATAGGCAAAGGGGAAATTCCGCACCACCGCTTGCGTGTTCGCAAATTCTCGTGGCCCCTCTCCAGGAAATCCCACCAGAACATCCGTGCCGAAACACACGTCAGGAATCCGTTGAAGAGCGGCGTCCATGGCCTCTTGATAGTCCCGAACCGAATACCGCCGGTTCATGGCTTGCAAAATACGATCATCCCCACTCTGTAATGGCACATGTAAATACCGGCAAAGCTTGCTGGAACTACTCATATAATCCAGAAGGCTCTCTGGAACCGTCGTGGGCTCAATAGAGGAAATGCGAATCCGCTCCAGGCCTTTAATGGCTTCAAGCCGTTGAATCAGCACCAACAGATCG
>JAOUGQ010000475.1 GCA_029865515.1 Nitrospirota bacterium | reverse complement strand
CTGAGCGTTACCTTTGAAAGCCCAGTTCGAGCCTTAAGTCCTGGACAATCAGCCGTTTTTTATCTAGGAGACCGCGTCCTGGGCGGAGGCATCATTCAAGTGCCGACCACAAGCGAAAAACTCCCTGTCTGCGTAGAAACCCCTTCCGCTAAGCCTCTCCAAAAATAAATGTGGATTCAGTGATAAAAAATCCCTTTACATCCGCTCTTTCAGGTTGACAGGCTTTTTCCCTCATGCTACTTTCACCCGCTTAACACACGCCCAATTCCTTTCAACACATGGCTGCCTGGACTCTCTGTAAACTGTGAATAAAAGCACCATTGGGCGCCGGTATGCATCGGCGCTTTTCCAATTGCTCGATCCATCGGGTATTGAACCCGCACGAAGTGCCTTACGCGCGTTGCAACAAGGCTTGGAAGATATACCTGCCTTGAAACACGTCCTGGCCTCGCCGGTCTTTAAATTTGAAGAAAAGCAGGCTGTCCTGAATGAGTTAAGTCAACGGATGCAGGCCCCTCCGGTCATGAGTGATTTTTTAACCCAACTGCTGCAAAAAAATCGGGCTATATTACTTCCTGAAATTTCTGAGGCCTTTGCTGAATTGGCTGATCAACAAAAGGGTATTCAACAAGTCTGGGTTGGCTCCGCTAAGCCGCTTGATTCGGCCGAGAAAGAGCAGATCAAAAATACATTGACTCAGTCCCTGCACCATGGAGTCGAAGTGGCATTTGAGGTTGATCCCCATCTCATTGCGGGATTGAAAATAAAAATTGGCAGTCGGGTATTTGATAATACCGTGCTGGGTCGACTAACCGGCATGCATGATCAGTTGATGAAGGGATAATCCATGCAGATCAAAGCGGAAGAAATCAGCTCCATTATTAAGGAAAAAATCAAAGGATTTGAGCAGCGGGTTGATGTCAGGGAAATGGGCTACGTCATCCAGGTGGGTGATAATATTGCCAAGGTGTATGGTTTGGAAGGGGCGATGGCTGGAGAATTGTTGGAATTTCCTGGTGGGGTCTATGGAGTGGCGTTGAACCTGGAAGAAGACAGCGTCGGTGTGGTGCTTCTGGGTGAGGATGTGGGAATTCGTGAAGGCGATCCGGTGAAACGCACCGGACGGATTGCCGAAGTACCGGTTGGTGAAGCTCTGGTCGGTCGGGTTGTTGATGCCATTGGGAAGCCCATTGACGGGAAGGGACCGATCAATACGACGGAGACACGGCTCATCGAAATTCGGGCACCCGGTGTGGTGGACCGCCAATCGGTAGGAGAACCCCTTCAAACCGGGCTCAAGGCCATTGATGCCATGATTCCGGTCGGTCGGGGACAACGGGAGTTAATTATTGGAGACCGCCAGACGGGGAAAACCGCCATTGCGGTTGATACCATCATCAATCAAAAAGGGTTAGGGGTGTATTGTTTTTATATAGCCATCGGACAAAAACGATCGACGGTGGCTCGAGTCGTGAAAACTCTTGAAGACCATGGGGCGATGGAGTACACCACGGTGGTGTCCGCCACGGCCAGTGATTCAGCTTCGTTGCAATTTTTTGCGCCGTATGCCGGTGTCACCATGGGCGAATATTTCCGGGATAACGGAAAGCATGCTCTTATCGTCTATGACGACTTATCCAAGCATGCGACGGCCTATCGACAGCTCTCTCTTCTGCTCCGCCGGCCTCCTGGACGCGAAGCGTATCCTGGTGACGTCTTCTTTTTGCATTCACGCTTGTTAGAACGGGCTGCCAAGATGAGTGATGAAAAAGGCGCTGGGAGTTTAACGGCTCTTCCCATTATTGAAACTCAAGCGGGTGACGTATCCGCCTACATTCCCACGAACGTCATTTCGATTACCGATGGACAGATTTATTTAGCCGCCGATCTCTTTTATTCCGGCATTCGACCGGCGATTAACGTCGGGTTATCGGTTTCCAGAGTCGGGGGTGCCGCGCAAATTAAAACGATGAAGCAAGTGGCAGGAACCCTCCGGCTCGATTTGGCGCAATATCGGGAAATGGCCGCCTTCGCCCAATTTGGCAGTGAGCTGGATAAAGCCACGCAAGCTCAATTGGCTCGGGGTGCGCGCATGGTGGAGCTGCTTAAACAGGATCAGTACAAACCCCTGCCCGTGGCAGATCAGGTATTGTCAATTTTTGCAGGGGTGAACGGGTTTCTTGATAATGTTCCTGTTAAAAAAATTCGGGAGTTTGAAAAAACCCTGTTAGCCTT
>JAOUGQ010000474.1 GCA_029865515.1 Nitrospirota bacterium | reverse complement strand
CATCGGAGCCGGCGTCATCGGCATCGAATATGCCTGCATGTTTGCCACCCTTGGGACAGAAGTCACCATCATTGACCAACGTGAACGGCCTTTGGAGTTTCTGGATCATGAAATTGTCGATGAGCTTATTCATCAAATGCGGAATAACAACGTCATCTTCCGACTCTCCGAAACGGTTGAACGGCTTGATCTGTCTCCTGGACCTCCTAAACGGGTCATTGTGCAACTGCAATCAGGGAAACGCCATGTCTCTGAATTGGCTTTTTTTTCGGTAGGACGACTTGGCGCCACAGCTACCCTTCACTTGGAAGCGGCCGGATTGGAAACGGACAACCGTGGCCGCTTGAAAGTGGACGAACAGTTTCGCACCTCCGTTCCCCACATTTTTGCGGCAGGGGATGTCATCGGGTACCCGTCTCTTGCTGCCACCTCCTCTGAACAGGGCCGCTTAGCCGCCTGCAATGCGTTTGGAATATCCGCTGAACCTCCCCCTTCTCACTTTCCTATCGGCATTTATTCCATTCCGGAAATTTCCATGGTCGGTTTCACCGAGGAACACCTGACTCGCCAGAAAATTCCCTATGAGGTAGGAATAGCCCGCTACCGGGAAATCGCCCGTGGAACCATCATGGGAGACCTCAACGGCATGTTGAAAATGTTATTCCATCGAGATGACCACCGGCTGTTGGGCGTGCATGCCATCGGGACAGGAGCCACCGAGCTTATTCATATCGGGCAGGCCATACTTGAGACGGAAGGTGGACTCGAATACTTCCTCAAGACGGTCTTTAATTATCCAACGCTGGCGGAGTGCTACAAAGTGGCGGCCCTGGACGCCTACAACAAACTTCGCGAATCCTAAAACACATTCAGTGGGACAGTTAGAAGGGTAATTTCAACCCGCCAGGGAGTTTCTTGAGGCTTTTGGAAGGAAGGCTCTTTTCAAGCAGACTATTCAGAACTTCCGTGTGCTGCCCAACCCGATCGCCTAAATCCCCACCGATCGCATTGAACCCACCGAGCGTGTCTTGTAACTCTTTCATCGGTTCCGCAATTTTGGCAGAGATGGCCGCTTTCAGTTCGCCACCAAACTTCGCAGCCAGCTCATTCACCATCTTGCCCGCCGCATCCTGAAGAATGCGATCGAGATCGGACGACAACTTCACATCGTAGTTGTCCAGCGTTCCCGTCACATTCGCTGTCAAAGAAAGTTGAGAAATCCCCGATACAGCGGAACTGAGGGATTTCGTCAAGGGATTCGTATCGCCAGACACACCCGCAGCCAGTTGGAGAGTGTGCAGATGACCAGACCCCTGAGCCGATAACGAGGGACCCTCTAAGGTGGTCTCCATCGTGATATCGCCCAACCCCCTCTTCAGCGTCACGGGCCATTTGGCATCCTTGGATAAGGTCACATCATCCAGTTCATAGCCTTTTGCCTTCAGGGTCAGCTGATCCCGGGATTGTGCCGGAACAATATGATTCAGCGTTCCTTCCAACGCTACCGCATTGACTCCCTTCAACTGATCGCCCGCAAACGCAAAGGTCAGAGGTTTCCCCAACCTCGGCTGATCAGATGTCACATTGTGAATGGTTCCATCCAGGTTTCCCACATCCAGATTCAACGAAACCCTGGCCAGGCGAACCAAAAAATCCGGAAGAGGCTGCTCCTCGGTGAAATGCACATCCACGCCTTTCCCCCGCAAGGGCTTTTGCACCTCCGGCCCTGCCTGGCTGGCCCCCATCGCCTGCGCACCCTCCAGAAACGGTTTGGCCCGCTCATACCATGCCACCCCTTGGTGAACCCAGGAACCGATCTGGGAGCCCAACAGCGTTTGACTTAGATTGGCTAGCCCTTGAGGTGACAGATTGTACTTCGTTTGTAAATGTTGAATGTCCCGTTGCGGTGCCGTCTTGATTTGTTCCAGTCGTCTTTTCAGCAACGCCACTTTCTCGTCAAATTCCTTTTGCGCGTCTTTCAAACTCTGCAGATCCCGGTCAATCTCCTCTTTCAGCGATTGCACCTCCCCCACGCCACCCAAAATGCCTTCAAGGCCGCCTTTCGTGGCGGTCTTCAGTTGCTTGACCCGCTCCTGGTATTTCGCCACGTGCCCTTTTCCCGGCAAATTTTGAAGACGGGCCTCCCAGGTGGCTTTCTCCTGTTTCAGGTCAGCTTTCAGCTCTTCAATCAACCGCATCGTCTCAAGATCTTCATTTTGCAAAATCGTGTTGACATCGG
>JAOUGQ010000149.1 GCA_029865515.1 Nitrospirota bacterium | reverse complement strand
CCGGTCTTTGTCCGCGACGCGGCGGAGCGTTTGAGCACGGCGGTCACTCAGAAAGATTCTGCCCCTTTCTCCACTGACCCCATCGGCGACGCCAGAATCATCATTGCGTACCTCAGCCAGAACTAGCCTCTTCGAGCGTGGTAGTTTTTAGGCTTCATTGTTGAGAATCGGTTCAAAATATCGGTTTTTTGCGCCAGCCAGTTGGGTCATTTGTTCTCAAAGAGCTTTCGTCAGACCTTTCACATTGTGGCTTCTTGCCACGTCACAAGATCTTCAATCTGTCCCAAATTTCCCCAACAACTAGCGACAGAGGGGCCAATTTTTACACGCAAAGAACCTCGTCTGGCCTCTGAAGATCCTTAGGGGGTGCTGATGTTGGAATCTGGTGTCATTTTTGCGTTCGCATACAAGCCTAAAGGAATCCTTCTCCTTGTTGTGTTTCATGAGCAGGGTTAGGATGGAATCGGGCAAAGGAAGATTCTTTTGCATGGTGCATACAAGAGACCGGAGTCAGCAAACCTTAGGAAAATCCTGGCATATGATAACGAACCCTGTCATTTATCGAACCCGGACGTTTTTATTCGCCCTGGCAATCCTGATGTGCGGGACTGTGTGGTTAGGGCCCGAGCCGTCTTATTCTGGAACCGATGGTATGCCACTTTCTTCGGGTGTGATGCCTGCCATTCCTTCTTTGGATTCTATTCCCCCGACTCCTGAGGGAGATCGCATACGATTGGGTTATAACCTGATTGTCAACACGCAACACTACGCCACGGAGTTCGTGGGCAATGTCTTATCCTGCAGCAACTGCCATTTGGATGCCGGTCGGAAAGTCGGCGCCGGCACGTATGTGGGGGTTCCCTATGCTTACCCTCAATATAAAGCTCGTGTCGGCAAGGAGATTTCCCTGGAGGAGAGGATCAACGAATGTTTTGAACGAAGTTTGAATGGGAAGGCCTTGCCGCCCCACAGCCCTGAAATGGACGCAATTCAAGCCTACCTGTCGTGGCTCTCTCAAGACGTTCCGCCTTCTGCCAATCTGTCGTGGTTGGGATTTCCTCTCATGACGATGACTCGAAAACCGGACAAGCTAAATGGACAGCGCGTGTTCGCAGACTCGTGCGCGGGCTGTCATGGCCCTAATGGCCAAGGCACCATGGTCGCTCCACCGCTTTGGGGACCCCGGTCTTTTAATATCGCCTCAGGACTCGCCCGGCTGAGTAAGGCCGCCGGATTTATCAAGGTGACGATGCCGTATATACCCGGCCTGGAACGTTAACTGATGCGGATGCCTATGATGTGGCTGGTTTTATGAATAGTCATTCGAGACCGGATTATGCGCTGAAGGCCTTCGATTGGCCAAAGGGAGGAAAACCCGCTGATTCTCCGTATTGATCATCACCATTTTCCACCAGAGAGGAGGGCTTGATCCATGGCACGATTTCTTATTTCCGGCAGCCGGGGAACGGATGATCCCACACTGGCGACGCTTCCATTTATGGCCGCGAAAACCGCCAAGGAACAAGGCCATGATGTGGTCCTGTGGCTGTGGAGCGAGGCGGTGACGTTGGGACGAAAAGGGACCGCAGATCACGTCATCGGGGTGAATCTGACTCCCCTCAAAGACATCTTGGCAGCGGTCCAAGCTGCCCACATTTCTCTTTGGGTCTGCGGGGCTTGTGCGGTGGCGCGTCAGGTGAAGGAACAGGACCTGGTCACAGGGGCTACGATCAAAGGCATGCCGGATTATATCCAGGCTGTTGCCGAACGTGACAAAGTGATCTCGTTTTAGGTTCCTTCTTGTTGCGACAGGTCAAGCAAGGTATGCGGCCAGAATTCCGGAAAGGACGATGCCGTCAAAGGTGCCGGCACCCCCGATGCTGGCCATGCCGGTGGCGATGCGCGGGATCTCCCGTAAATGCAAGACATCAGCGCCCAAGAGGGGACCGAACACTCCCGCCACGAAGGCTACCGACGGCGCTTCCTCGGGTGCAAGGAGTAGTGCTGTCAGCGCTGCGACCAGGGGGGGCACCAATGCCGGCATGGCGATACCGATCCCCTTGACCGGCTTCGCCAGCCGATAACACACACCCGTATTGATCGCCACGGCTAACACGATCGGAAAAAGATAGCTCAAGGAGTCTCCAAGAATTTGAAGAATTTCATACACCGCCACCAGGGTGGGAATGACGCAGCCACCCAGATTCACGGCCAGGATGGTTTCCCGCGGACTTCGTTGAAGGTAAGGCCAAATGTCCAGAAAGCCGAAGAGGGGGTAGGGGTGAGCGATCACTTCATCCTGGCGGACCATTCGTGTAATGGGAATATTGACGACACTCCCCAGAAAAATTCCCACGATCACGAGCATGGCGACAGAGGGATCCAATCGAAGTTTGACCAGGGCCAGCCCCATGAATTGGGCAAATACGAGTGGAAGCAGGAAGAGGAGCACCAGAAACAGGAAAATCGGAAGGCAGCCCAATCGTCCGTTCATGAAGGAGACTCCACTTCTGCCAAGCAGTTAGTTTATATGAAAAAATGGTGTTAGAAGAATACAGGGAACTTGGCCCTTGAATCAGTGAAACAACAGGCCTGAGGCCGAGAAAGAGATCTAGACCTGAAATTTGATGATCAGCTTTTCGTTCTCAGGTTTTTCCAACGGTGCCCCGCTCGGACCTTTACCGCCGGATGAGGCGGATCCACCGCCACAAATTCACCAGACTGAACAGTGACGCAGCCAAATAGGTTAGCGCAGCCGCTTTGAGAATACGTCTGGCTCCGTGCAAATCCGGAGGAGCCAAATAGCCTCCTTCCCTGAGAATCGGCAGGGCACGCCGAAAACTGGCATTCCATTCAACGGGAAAGGTGATGAGATGCACCATCGCGGACACGCTCATGGTCGCAAATGCCACGACCAACACGGCCAGGCCCACCGCGGGAATCCGGGTAATCCCCGCCAGCACCGGAATACCCAACATCAGATACGAACCGGCCTTTTCGGCTTTCTGCGCAAATTTGATCAGGTGAGTCCGATCTTTTAGGAGTCCATAGCCTTCATGATCCTGCAAGGCATGGCCCACTTCATGCGCCGCGATGACCGCTGCTGTTAGAGATTTGCCGCTGTAATATCGGGGAGACAGCCCGACTAATTTTGTTTCGGGATTGTAATGGTCCCCGATCGGCGTGGGTTCCACACGTACCTGTTGCAGGCCAAAACGATTGAGCAAATGACGCGCTAATTCACCACCCGTCCCCGGAAGATCGTCACGGTGTTGGCGATACTGCCGGAATACCCACCACACCCATAATTGGGGTCCCAACACGATTCCCATGAAGATGAGGAAGAGAAGAATCAGACGCATGGAACTACTCTACCTCCCCTTACCCTTCCTTACAAAGAAGGGTATCGTTCCTTGCGTGTTTCTCCTGATTACGCGAAAAGATTGTTCGGGGAGGCCTTTTTTCTTCACGAGGAGCAGGAGACGATGATCTGGGGTTCTCCCGGAGGAGAAGGAACGGCATAGGGTTCCATGCCGGATTGTTCGGTAAACGGGTCACTGAGCAGGTTTAATAATCGATCTATTTCCGAATAATCCTTCTGCTGGACCGCTTGGGTGATGGCCCGTTGTGCGAGATGATTGCGAAGGATGTATTTGGGGTTAACCTGGTTCATTCTGGCTTGGCGCTCATCATCACCGCTTTTTTCCGCCCGAAGCCGTTCCCGATAGCGTGCGGTCCAGTCATCAAACGCTTCCCGGTGGAGGAAGAGATCACGTAATCCGGACGGCCCCGAGGGACTGTCCAGGCGAACCGTGCCTAACTCCCGGAACACAGTCGTGTAATCCACCCGGCTGGAATCCATGAGATTCAAAAGATCGGTCACGAGTTTGTCGTCTCCCGCGTGCGCTTCGACCAGTCCAAGCTTGGCCCGCATCAATTCGGAATATTTTCCCAGCATCGCCTTTTCATACACTTCTGGCGCCGTGTTTACCTCGGCTTGTTCCACCAGTGGTGATAGGGCCCTGGCCAGGGCACGAATATTCCAATAGCCAATGTCTGGTTGGTTCTGGAAGGCATATCGCCCATGATGGTCTGAATGATTGCAGATAAAGGTTGGATCATACCGTTCCATAAATCCAAAAGGGCCGTAATCCAACGTCAACCCCAGTATCGACATGTTATCGGTGTTCAGGACGCCATGTGCCCACCCCACGGCTTGCCACTGGGCGACCAGATGCCCGGTACGAACCGCCACCTCATGCAGCAGTCTGGCATATTTATTTTCTGAGTCCGCCAACTGCGGATAATGCTGTTCGATGACATAGTCCGCCAAAGTTTTCAAATATTCGTGTTGGCGGCGGTAGTAAAACACTTCAAAGCTGCCAAACCGCACATGTGTCGGCGCCATCCGGAGCAGCATGGCCCCCGGTTCAGGTGTTTCACGCCACACAATTTCTTCTCCGGCCACAATACACAGACTTCTCGTGGTTGGAATCCCCAACCCGTGCATGGCTTCCCCGCACAAATATTCCCGGATGGTCGAGCGCATGACCGCACGGCCATCGCCATCGCGTGAAAATCTGGTGAGTCCCGCGCCTTTTAATTGCAGCTCCCACCGCTCGCCCTTTTGTGTTCGCACCTCTCCCAGCAAGATGGCCCGCCCATCCCCAAGCTGGGGCACGTAATGCCCGAATTGATGTCCGGAATACAGCATAGCAATGGGATCACTGCCCGGCAGCAGTTTGGCCCCGCAAAAATATTCAGCAAACTCCGGACGAGTTAATTCCTTGAGATCAATATTGAGCAATTCGGCTGCCGCTGGATTGGCACTCACAACATGCGGATTGGGAAAGGGTGTCGGCTTCACCCGTTCATGGAAGACGTCAGGCAAGGAGGCATATGTATTGTGGAATTGGAGATTTTCAAGTGTGTTCATGAGGACATTATCCCCTGTCACCACTTCTTCCACAAGCCTCAGGCTCAGCTAGCTGGCACTCATAGGGAATGGTATGGTTGACATGGTGAGGGTTGACCCTCCAGATAGATCGGAAAAAGCCGACCTATTCCTCAGGGAATTTTTATGCTTTAAAGCGACTGTATTCAGGGAAAACTTATGAGACCTTTGTTGCTAGCGGCCATGATACTCGTGAGTGTGTCTGGATGTTCACAAGATCAGCATGATCATCCAACCCTCACCACAGGAGAGCAACTCTTCAATTATCATTGTGCTGAGTGCCATGGGGAGCAGGGAACAGGAAACCTTTTCGATGGGATTCCCGCCAATATCCTTACACAAAAAAACCAGCAAGCGATCATCACCTACATCACCACTGACACCGGGCAGGAAAGAACGATGCCTGTCTTTAGCGCAATGCCTGCCGAGGAAGCCAAGATCATCACTGAACACTTATTCACGCTGCAAAAAACCTACGACACAAAGGGCTCCCAGATTAAGCAGTTACTCATAGAGCCCTAAGTCACGCCACTCATGCCACCGCATGGTAGCCTCACTCCGGTTATCAACCAACCCCGGAGAGCCACATCCCCGTCATCTCCGGCAGCTGCAATCTGAAATCTTGTATCTCTTTCGAATCAACCGTGTATCATTTTGTCTCGATACATTAGGCACCATTTCCTGAGAATGCCGAAAAAGCCAATAAATACAGCACATAATTGATATGCGAAATTTGGGTTTGGTTTTTGCTTTCAGTTGTCTTGAGAATATGAAAGGCATAGTCATCTGATGCTTGTGTTTCTTCTCATAAACACAGGAAGAAAAAAGGAGATCGCGTGATTCGAATTTGTGCATGGTGTCAACAGGAAGGTAAGTCGGAAATGATTGGCACAATCCCTGAGGAGTTACATGACCAGGTGTCGCACGGGATCTGTCAGGATCATGGGCTCCGCCTTCGAGCATCTTTTAAACGAAATCTTCTCGATCGCCACACTGAATCAACCACCCTCCCCTGGTCATTAGCTTCCCTCCGCACGTAGTTCGTCCATTCTGGTCCTGGAGCTCCGGTTGAGTTTTTTAAGGGATGCTTGTCCTCGGCCCATATGGCAGGACAGGGCCTGTCACTGCGGGATGTGAGCTTCAAAAGTGAGAGTTTTTTCGATGGAGTGTCTTGAGGAAGACCAACGAAGAAGCCAGGGAAATCCCCTGTCAGGGCCGTGTCGAACTCTTTAACCGGTTCTTGACCAATACTGTCCCGAGGTGGGGCAACCGGGAAGTGCGACGATAATCAAGCCATGCAAAAGCCAGCACACTCATTACCAGAACGATCCCTAACGCAATCGTAAACGCGTCATGACCGATTAAGGCTTCGAAGGGGTTCATAGGAAGTGGTCTCCGGTTGAGTTCTGTATTTTTTCGGTCTGTTTCTCCCAATCTTGATCTTTTCTCTTCACCTCCCTGCCTTTTTGCATGAATACATATTTTCACTTAAGTCCAGGACTTGAATTTTTAGGTAACGGGGGCACCCTCAATTGGCGCGTTTCCCGCCGGAATCGCCAACCGGTATAATGAAATGTTATGAGTCCCTCAATGATTTCGTTCATCGCCCTTTTCGGCTGGATTCTGGCCCTGAATCTGACGTTTTTCGGAACCAGAGGTCCGGACATTAGTCTAGGAGCAACATCGGCCAGTCTCCCTCCTGCTACTGATGTTCAAGAAACAGAAGTGATTATCAGTATTAAATCCCGCGAGTTTAGTCCCAATATGGTCTCATTAACCGTGGGGCAAAAAACCCGGTTAGTACTCAAAAATTTGGATACTGAACTGCATGCCTTCCTGCCGGTTGCCTTGCTGACGGACATTCATCTGAATCTCAGTGGAAATGGGGCCCCTCAATTTTCGAAGGAAGGTCTTGTCCGGGTTCTGCTTCCCACCAGGGGCCAAACCGAAATTGTGTTCACCCCTTCTCGTCCCGGCACGTTTCCCTATTTTTGCGATTTACCAGGCCATGTGATGCGGGGTACGATCGTGGTACACAAGAATGAGGGTATGATAGAGTAGCCCTCTTGTTTTGAGGGGAAATCCTCTCATCTTAGCTACAAACAATCATTTATCCAGTATGTTTGTAAGGAGGAGTTTGGTTCCATGAGTATTG
>JAOUGQ010000473.1 GCA_029865515.1 Nitrospirota bacterium | reverse complement strand
AGTGTTTCGGAATGGGTGAGTGCGTATGCGCCTTCGTCCGTGTTGGTCGTTCGGCATTAACAGTGAGGATGGATGTCGCCCGGTCTGTCTTCATGGCTTGATTGTGCTCTACACAGCATAAAAGGAGGAGTATTGTTGAATACAGGAAGGACAGGACGATCGCATGTGAAGTCCGCGAAGACATACGGTTCGTGTGTTGGAATGCTGATGGGACTCGTCTTGATCGGGGGGCTTCTGCCGACGGGAGCCTATGGTGACCATTTGGATGTGTCCGGGGGCCTTGCAGGCACTTCTCCAGACTGTCATGGGACTTTCCTTGGAAAACAGGTTACCGGGGAGGCGCTCAACCAGATGTTAGTCGCACATGCCCGATGGCTTGCCGATCATAAGGACCCGAAAGGGGTGCAGGCCAATTTTTGCGGAGCCGATTTGGCCGGGGTCGATTTTCGGGAAGAAGATTTGAGCGGTGCCAACTTTCAAGGGGCCGACCTGACTCGTGCCGTGTTCGCCGGCGCCAAGTTAGTCCATGTGAACTTTCATAAAGCGAATCTGACCGAAGCCTCTTTCTACTCCGTGGATATGCGTGGAGCCAATGTCTCGGGTGCGAGGGCCCGGTTGGCGGATTTTCGAAAAGCCGATTTGACCCAGGCCAATTTCACAACAACCGATCTGCGAGAAGCGAATCTCGCGGAGTCCGGTTTCCGCTTAGGTATTTTGCGGGGAGCCGATTTAGAGGACGCCTATCTGGTGAGGGCGGATTTCGAGATGGCCAATTTGGCGGAAGCGTCTCTGATTCGAGCGGATGGTCGAGAAGCGAATTTTCAGCGAGCCTTACTCGCCAACGCCAAATTGATTGAAGTGGATCTTAACCGAAGTAACCTGCAAGAAGCCGATTTTCGGTCGGCCGATTTGTCCGGGGCCGATTTGGGGTTAGCCAACCTCAATGAGGCCGTGCTCACACATGCCAATCTCCGTGAAGCGAATTTGGACAGGGCCGTGCTGTTTCAAGCCAATCTCGAAGGGGCCAATTGCGCCGGAGCGAGTTTTCAGAATGCCGACCTGCTAGAGGCGAATTTGGCAAACAGTAATCTCTTGCGGGCTACATTGGATGAAGCCTATCTCGCGAAAGCGAATGTGCAAGGGGCCAATCTGGAAGGCGCGGATTTATCATGGGCGAACCTGGTTGAAGCGGATCTTTCACAGAGTAATCTGGAATTTGCCGTGATGTTCCGAACCAATCTTCAAGAGGCGAAACTCGATGGGGCGAAATTGTATGGGGCCGATCTTCGGGGAGCCAATGTCGAACACGCCTCGTTTCGTGGCACGCGTTTGCAGGGGGTGGCCATCCGGTATGCCCACGGTTTGAACCAGGAACAACTCAATCAGGCGTGTATTGATGCACGAACCCGGTTGCCGGAAGGATTGGTGGGACCATCCCCATGTCCGCGCTGAAAGCCCAACATACTACTTCACAATGGGGTTTAGGGATTTCAAGACATAAGTTCAACAGATCATTCACACGAATAGGTTCTGAACTCACACAACACGGTACGGAGCCCCGGAATGTTCACCGTATTTGAACCAGGAGGCATGCGGTCTCCTTATGTGCCGGGTGCTGTTCGGCAGAGAAACGTCGCGAAAATCTCAAAGGCCTCTGCTATTGGTAAGGTGAAGGTCGGGCAGGAGGATCATCCTTCGGCTTCTCCCAGGCATGCAGCGTCATCTTCCTTGCAGGCTCGCCTGTATGAACAGGTTGAATCGTACACACAATCTTCTCGAGCCAAGATTCTTGCCCGGGAAATCATGTCTTCTCCTGTTGCCACGCTTCCTGTCACGGCCTCGCTTTCCGAAGCCTGGGCTGTGGTGCATTCCAAGCGATATCGACACATTCCTATTCTCGGAGCCGATGAGGCCGTGGTGGGAATATTGTCCGATCGTGATCTGTTCCGGGGAACCATGGAGTCAGGTCTATCAGGGACAACGTGGTCCACCAAGCAGGTCGAGACTCCCATCCGGAACCTGGTCAGTCATCCGGTTCTGGTGGCGTCCCCGGAGGCCGAGCTTCGTGCCATGGCGAGGGTGTTGTTGGAGGAACGAATTGGCGCATTGCCGATTGTGTCTGAAGTCGAGGGTTTAGTGGGCATGATTACCAGAAGTGATATTCTACGTGTTCTGGTCGCCCATCCCGACTTTGATCAGTGGGTATAAAAGAAAGAGGTTTTGGGCCCAATGGGGAGGAAGGGAA
>JAOUGQ010000472.1 GCA_029865515.1 Nitrospirota bacterium | reverse complement strand
GTGTGGCATCTTCCTGCACATCTATAGGGTTCCTTCGATTCAAGAATGCCTTTTTTAGGCATATAAGCCAAAATGCTTAAGGGCAAAATGGCATACAAGAAATTTAGGGAGGAACTGGACGATCGCATCATCCAGCAAATCCCCAACCTGAATGCGATTACCCCATGGCTCTCGAAAATCACACCGAAAATAAGGCACCAATGTGAGCCCGTCCTGGAGGATAAGTTTATCCCGCACTTCATTTCGTTACGATTATCCCAGCATGTCCTCTAGAACACCCGTGCTTTGACGGGTCATCAGACCAAGAAAAGATGCTCTGTCCTATTGACCGCAGGATCATCCACGCACCCTCCACCCCATTTCCATCGGAATCTTTCCGATACAGGCTTTGACTAACAGAAGGTTCGCTTAGACCAGAAATAGCGATACCCACCTGATTGATTTCTTCTTATGGCCTCCAAAGTTCTTCAAAACTGTCACCAATGTTGATTCCAATGTGAAGCTGTTGAACATTCCAAATATTTGCCCTTTTCATCAGCATATGAGTGATCGAAACCAAAACAAGGGAAAGAAGAAAGTATTCAAAAAGGCTCGTCCAGCAAGGCTGCGAATTGCCTGGTGCCTCCCGAATGGGCAACCATTGTTGGACGTGCGGTGCGTACGGAGGAATACGTGAGCACGGCCAAGAGGCGAGAACGCCGCTGGCAGCATTTTTCAACACTCCCAATGTGATAGATTCCTCCCCTTCGGCCACGGTGGCTTCGGCTTTATATGGGCTACCAACCATTGTGAATTCCTGTCACATCGATTGCCCGCTTCATGAGATAACTATCAAACTTCAGGGTCACCCGGATGATATGAATTTTCTCATCTAACTCGCCTTCTCCTGAAGGAACACACCTCTGGCCTGTAGGCTTCCCCCTGCATGACCTACTTCTAAAGCCAGAGTAAATATTTCTACAACCATTTGAATTTTTTATGCTTTTCTGGAATTTCCACTTAGGAACACCCCTTGCATAATTAAAATTATTATGAGCCAAATAATCTGGAGAGTGAACATTCGCGGAAGTCACCAAGAGGGAATACGCGCGATCAATAAACTGAATATCTTATTACCATCCACGGCGGAGGGACTGGTTTTAGAGGAACTGTGATTCCGCCCGCACCCGGAGTCTGGTCTCCTTATCAGCCACCTTCCCAAATGTCCCTCCGCCACCAAATACAGGAACCATCGTTTGCCTAGAAGTAAAAGAACATGAAGATTTTGAGCATGTCTCCACATTCACGAAAACAAACTCCTTCCAAGTTTTTGAATAAAGACCGGATCTTGCTCGTGGACGATGATCAGCTTCACCGAGCCTGCCTGAAGGAATTTCTGGAATGTCGTGGATATGTGTGTTCGGAAGCAGGAAATGGAGTTGAGGGGCTTGAAGTCTTGAAAAAAGAGTCGGTCTCTATCATTATTACCGACAACAATATGCCTGAGATGGATGGGTTAACGTTCATCGAACGGGTCAATCATGATTATGCGCAGGAAATCCTCCCCATTTTTCTGATTACGGGTGACTTATCTCACCCGGTCCGTCTTCGCGCATTTAAAAATGGCGTAAACCGGGTATTTGAAAAACCTTTGGATTTTCAAGAACTCTGTCATGCCGTGGACTGGGTCACCAAATTCGACCTGCACACTCACCCACCAACAAAATTGGCTTCCAACTCCGCCCGTTAAATTGTGATGGGCTTGTCCCAGATTGAAAACCATTTCGTTTCTCATGGATTGAGAAAAGGAGAAACGCGGGACCACTAATCCAGAAATTTCCTTCTTCAATCCACACATTCATGCCCACACATGAATGAATCATTAGGCTTCATAGGCCTGATGTTGGGTTTGGTTTAACACGTTTTTGACCGTTTGAGCCAGCGCTGACGCATTCACCGGCTTCATGAGAAATGCGCTGAGACCGAGTTGTGCGGCCTTCTCAGCGGACATTGTATGACTAAACCCTGTACAGAGAATGATGGGGATGTCTTGACGAATATCCAGGAGCGCCCGGGTGAATACTTCGCCATTCATGGTCGGCATCGTTTGATCCGTCACCACAAGATCAAATTGATCGGCTTGCTTCCGGAAGAGATCCACCGCTTCATGAGGATTGGTCTTTGCGACCACCTCATAGCCCAAATGGGTCAACAATTGCTCTCCCCATCTGGCCAACATTTCCTCATCATCGACAAATAATACCTTGCCACACC
>JAOUGQ010000148.1 GCA_029865515.1 Nitrospirota bacterium | reverse complement strand
GCGTGTCGCGAACGAATTGGAAGAGCAGGTTCGAGAACGAACCGGTGCGCTACAAGAGGCCAACAAACATTTGGAATTGGAGATTCAGGAGCGCCAGTGGGCTGAAGAAACGCTACGCTATGCGAAGGATACTCTAGAAAAGCGGGTGCAGGAGCGAACAGGAAAGTTGGCTGCATCAAATGCGGAACTCATTCGGGAAGTGTCAGAACGGAAACGGGCGGAAGACGATATCCGCAAACTCAATTCCCAACTGGTTCAACGCTCGGCGCAACTCGAGGCCAGCAATAAAGAACTTGAAGCCTTTAGCTATTCGGTCTCGCATGATTTACGTGCCCCCTTGCGCGGGATCGACGGATTTAGCCAGGCGGTGCTGGAAGACTATGATGAAAAACTTGATGAGTCAGGGCGCAGTTATTTGCGCCGGGTGCGGGCAGCCAGTCAGCGAATGTCCCAGCTTATTGATGCGATGCTCAACCTCGCCCGGTTGACTCGAGCTGAAATCCATACCCAGACCTTTGATATGAGTGCGGTCGTCAGGGCTATTCTTGATGACTTTCAGAAAATGGAACCCGACCGGCAGGTGGAATGTATTGTGGTCAATAACGTGTTCGCTACCGCTGACCCCCAATTGCTGAGAGCGGTATTGGAAAATTTACTGGGCAACGCGTGGAAGTTTACCCGGCAACAAGCCCATCCTCGTATTGAATTCGGTCACGGCCAATACAAAGGACAGGCCGCGTATTATGTCAAAGACAATGGGGCAGGTTTTGATATGACCTATGTGCATAAACTCTTCGGCGCATTTCAACGGCTTCACGCCTACACGGAATATCCCGGTGTGGGGGTGGGGTTGGCGACGGTGCATCGGATTATTCAACGACATGGCGGACAGATTTGGGCAGAGGGTGCGGTTGACCAAGGCGCAACCTTTCATTTTACGTTATAAGGCAAACCAAGGAGGATAGTATGACGAACAAAGTAATTCTGTTAGTGGAAGATCATCCGGATGATGAAGAACTGACGATGCGGGCGCTTAAGAAAAACAATATTAAAAATGAAGTCGTTGTCGCGCGAGACGGCGTAGAGGCATTGGAATATTTATTCGGAACCGGAGCCCATGCCGGTCGTGATATGAGCCAAATGCCTCAAATTATTTTATTGGACCTCAAGCTCCCTAAGATTGATGGATTGGAAGTGTTACGGCGGCTGCGAGCTGATGATCGGACGAAGTTCCTTCCGGTGGTGGTCCTCACCTCGTCCAAGGAGGAACAGGACATCGTCAAGAGCTATCAATTAGGAGCCAATAGCTATGTGCGAAAGCCGGTGGACTTTCAAGAGTTTTCCCAGGCGGTTCAAAACCTGGGCCTCTATTGGCTGATTTTGAACGAATCGGCACCGGAGAGGGTTCCGGTCTGATTGTGTTTTTGAACTCTGTTGGCGTTTGTCAGGCTTGGAGCCATTCGGGGCTCCAGAGAGAGATTCTGTGAGGCGTACAGGTCTATCTTTTCCTCAAACAACTCGGAACTTCCGGAGGGAGATGGACTTGAGTGGTTCATTCCGTGATGTCAAAGGTTCCGACAACTGTCAAAATATCAGAGAAATCGCAGAGGAATGATATGCCCATCAACCCCGCAAGTTGCCTATCTTTTTAATTACCTTCTTCAGGCCATTCGGCCAATTTTCTTTGTTTTCATAAGCCCTTATATTCTGTGAAGCCTTCTTCTGGGTCCCAGGCATATCCCTTGCTCAAGTAAGCAGGTAACTGCCAGGTTCTATTTTTTGTAAGGAGGGATGCCATGAGACGAATGCTCAAATGGGATATGCCGGAATTAGTCGTTCCACATGAACAGGCATGGAATCCAAAACGAAAAAACACTGCTGAGGGCTTTGGAGTGGTGACGCACAGAGCTGCAAGGGGCAGTGCGACCGGAGTTAACCATTGTGCCAAGTGTGGGAGTGAGGTAAAGGTCCTCGTTTCCCCAAAACGGAATCCTCATTCCAGTAAATTGGGACGGGCGGTCACGATGAAGGATCATGATTTGTGCCGCCGGTGTTGGCGACGACTGATGCATCAACAACGGAAGGCGGGGGTAGTGTCGCTGCCACTTTCTTTGTGCTTCAGGGGAGAGACCTTACAGCCCCGCTTGTTGGTTCCTATTGAGTATTCCCTACCCAGGGAAGCCTCGTAAGGACCCCTCAGAGGTCCTTGGGAGTGTGGGCGAATGGCTCACACGCTCCAGGAGTTATGTCCTGTCTGGTCTGTCAGTGAGAGACTTATTTGATGGGGGATGATGCCGCGGCTTGCATGTGTTGGATGAAATCTGCGGCAAGGGCGATATTTTGATACACCACCTTTAAAGATAAGTTTCCGAACGGGCGGCGCACGACCTTCAAGACCACCTGCCCATCTTCATATCCCGTATTCAGTTCGTCTTGTTGTTTGGCAAGAAACGATCCCATGGTCGCGTCGGTAAGATCGTGTGTGAGGCGATAACTCTTCCCCAGTATTATCTGCAACTGCTGATGCCATTCATCGGTGTATTGCCCCATATCGATGGTTATTTGGGCCAGCCTGGGGATTGGAGGGATCCCGGGGGATTCAGCGGTGCCTGGGGTATTTTCGGGCAGATAGGTCAGTTCCACATACCGATTTCTATCGGTGAGTTCATAGAGACATTCCGTAGAACTGCGGCAGGCTGGTAATGCCGAAACCTCTTTCTCCGTCATCCCGAACTTCAAATCGCGGAAACCGTCGATAGGTTCTCCCGCCAACCCCAGTGCACACGACATGACGATGGAGCAAAACGCGATCATTGAACAGGTGCGTGTGCGTAGAGTGCTTGAATGCAGTTTCATGTCTCATTATTCCTTCCTGAGGATAGAGGGATGAAGGGATCTGCAAATCTAAGTGTTGATGATTTTTCTATGATGTCTTCACCATACCAAACCCATCCTGGAAAAGGCGATGATGTTGACGCAATAATGCCAAAGAGGTGAGGGGGAATGTCCTTTCCTTGATTGTCAGAAAAGAGTGGCTAAGACAGCTGAAAATTGTGAGGCTGTTGTCTACTGGGAACCTTGTAACCCTGGAGGAGTGGTTCCATGCGCTGTATGGGTCGTGAGTAATTCAGCTGCTCTGCTCACCGTCGCATGCCGGTCATGTCTCTGGGGTTCTCACCGCAGCATTATCGTTTTTTGATCCCGCGGGTGGGTGGGGCTTGAAGGGGATTGTCAGGCCAGTCATGTTTGGGATACCGGCCTTTTAATTCTTTTTTGACTGCTTGATAGCCGGTTGCCCAAAAACTCTTGAGGTCCTGGGTGACCTGGACCGGTCGCCTGGCCGGAGAGAGAAGATGAATGAGAATGGGGACTCTCCCATTGGCCAGGCAGGGTGTGTCGCATTGTCCGAATAATTCCTGAAGACGGACAGCCAGAACCGGAATTTCTCCCGACTGATAATCCAATGGAATGTGTGATCCTGTCGGCACGGTGAGATGGGTTGGCGCCAGAGTGTCGATTGCCCGTCGTTGTTCCGGAGTGAGGAGAGCTTGAAGCGGCCAGGCCAGATCGAGCCGTTTAAGCTGCTTGAGACTGGAGAAATTGGTGAGATAGGGGCCCAGCCACTGATTCAGTGTGTGAAGGAGTGTCTCGTCCGAGACATCCGGCCAGGCGGGCTTCTGTCCTATGACACGGTGGAGAAATTGTACACGCGCTTGCCAGTTTTTGAGAGTAGAAGTCCAGGGCAAACAGGAGAGGCCCTTGCTTCTTATGCCTTTGAGCAGCTCGGTCAACACCAATTCGGGGTCGGGATTGGAGAGGCGACTCTCCTCAAGAATGAGTTCTCCCAATCGTCGATGGCGGTGTGCGATGACGGCTTGTGCTGATGCATCCCACGTCACAGACTCCGTTGACTGTATGAGATCTGCGCAACAGGTGATCAGATCCTCACGGGTAATGGGGGTAGCCATATAGATGCGCGAGACTGGCCGTGTTCCGTCAAGATCGGCGATGACCAGATACTCTTCATGTTCCAAAGGATCGGGTTGGTGAAAATGTACCAGTCGGCCATTCGCCATCTTATACCGTCGACCGCCATCGGATGGTCGTTGAGCAATCCGATCCGGATAGGCCAGCGCCAGGAGAACACCCATCCGCTCAATCTGCTGTTTGGGAAGATGTGGCGGAGTGGTGATGTGAAGTGCACGTTGCCAGGTCCGAGAGGCTTGGCGAATGCGTTGGAGGGTTCCCTTATCCGGAGAGCCATTGTCCCTCAGTCCATGGGACCCGCCATAAAGAATATCAAACCGGGTGCGAAGATCGGCATGCGCTCGTGAGATTGATCCCGTGAACAGGTCACGTTCGCTTAAGGCTGCGGCAAGATCACACGCCAAGGCTCCCAATCCCAACGCCTGTCCATTGAGAATCATATGCGCAAGTCGTGGGTGCATAGGGAGGTCCGCCATGCTCTGGCCATGGGCGGTGATGTGGCCCTGGGCATCTAATGCGCCAAGAGAGTGAAGGAGCTGTCGGGCTTGAGCCATGGATCCGGATGGAGGTAAATCCAACCAGAGTAATTCCTGTGGATTCCGAATGCCCCAGCGGGCCAATTCCAGGGCAAGGGAAGTCAGGTCGGCATCCAGAATTTCAGGTGCGGTGCGCGGCGTTAAGGTGCCCTGCTCGGCCTCAGACCAGAAACGCACGCAGAGGCCTGGTTCCAAGCGGCCGGCCCGACCGCGACGTTGTTCTGCCGATTGTTGTGAGACGGTGATGGTAGTCAGCCGGCTCATGCCGCTCCGTGGATCAAACCGTGGTACGCGCATAAGACCGGTATCGACGACGAGACGAATGCCTTCGATGGTCAAGCTGGTTTCGGCAATGTTCGTGGCTAAGACGATTTTGCGCCATCCGGCAGGCGGCGGCAGAATGGCCTGGTCCTGGGACTGGGCCGACAGATCACCGTATAACGGAGCGATAAGCGTGTGCGGGGTAAGCGGAAGGTTCTCCAAAAGGCGTTCCACTCTTCGGATTTCTCCGACTCCAGGCAGAAAGACCAGCACGTTGCCCTGTTCGGTTTTCAGCAGACGGTGAATGGTGTGTGCCACTTGCTGGGTGAAATCTTTGAGTGCGGGTTTTCCGACATAGCGGGTTTCCACTGGAAACATGTTCCCATCGCAGGTGATCACCGGAGCCTGTTTCAATTGCTGCGAAATGGCCGCAGTGTCCAGTGTGGCTGACATGATCAAAAGCCGAAGGTCGTCTCGAAACACCTTCTGGGTTTCCAGGCATAAGGCTAGCCCCAAATCGGCTTGGAGGCTGCGTTCATGGAATTCATCAAAGATGACCAGGCCGTAGTTCTGTAGCGATGGATCGTGTTGAAGTAGCCTCGTGAGAATGCCGTCAGTCACCACTTCCAGTTTTGTGGTCGGGCCGATTTTGGTATCCAACCGTGTCCGGTAGCCGATGGTGGTTCCGATGGCCTCCCCCAGGAGGTCGGACATGCGGCGTGCTGCCGCACGCGCTGCCAGCCGGCGAGGCTCCAGCATGATGATGGTCTTGGGAATTAGCCATGGTTCTTGGAGAAGGGCCAGCGGGACCTGCGTCGTTTTGCCGGCGCCCGGCTGCGCGGTGAGGAGCGCAATTCGGTGTTGCCCCAGCGTCTGTTGTAGCCGGGGAACAACGGCATCAATGGGATACGATTGGTTCTTCATGCGGGATTAGGCGAAAGCGGGAATGTGGATCATGGTATCTGAGCAAGGAGTATGGCCCCAAAGAATGTCGGGAAGGAAACTTACCTGAAAATGCCACGAGAGAGCATCTCTTCACCATTGTGAACATTGTGGCCAATAGTCTTACCATTGTACTGGCATTCGAGGTAAACTGAATCATCCGGAGAGATGATACACATTTGGGGGTGGTATTGGATGTTATTGGTTTTACTGTGTGCCGTGAATTCGACCAACCAGTTCAGGAGGAAATAAAGGTATGAGCACAGGCATGAAAAGAAAAGTGGGCGTAATTGTTTGCGGAATGATGGGTCTGTTCATGATGGCCTCAACCGGCATGGCTAGTGGGTCTGGGAGTGAATACGCAACAGGCCTAATCACGGTGGATGGGCATATGGTTCCCGATATCGGCCCGCTTCCGACGGCGGTGCCCATGCCGGCCACCAACTTGAATTATGCCGCCAAAGTGACGCTGGGCAAACAGCTCTATTTTGATGGGCGGTTGTCCAAAAACAATGCCATCTCTTGTGCATTCTGCCATAACCCCGTGACCGGATTTGCCGATTCCAAGCAAACCTCGGTGGGCGTGATCGGGGAGCGGGGAGGCCGTCAGGCGCCAACGGTGTATAACACCGCCTTTAATCCCTTCCAGTTTTGGGACGGACGTGCCGGTTCGTTAGAAGAGCAAGCCATCGGCCCGATCCATAATCCTATTGAAATGGCGGAAACCCATGAAAATGTGGTCAAAAAACTTGGCAAGATCAAAGGCTATCGTGAGCAATTTCAAGCCGCTTTGGGAACAGGCGTGAATATCCAGGGGATCGGGGAGGCGATTGCCGCCTATGAACGGACGATCATCTCCACCAATTCAGCCTTCGACAAATTTGTGTTAGGTGATCAACAGGCGATGGGTGAAGATGCGCAACGCGGGATGGCGGTGTTTAAAGGCAAAGGCCGGTGCATCCTGTGCCACAACAACTCCAATTTTACCGATAATCAATTCCATAACACCGGGGTGCCTCAGGTTGGTCCGCTGAAAGAAGATTTAGGCCGATATAATGTGACCCTTCGAGAAAGCGATAAAGGAGCTTTTAAAACTCCGACTCTTCGAAGCATTACCGAAACCGCCCCGTATATGCATGACGGAGCCTTTAATACATTAGAAGAAGTCGTCGGCTTTTATGATCAAGGAGGCAATGCCAACCCGAATTTGGATACCCGCATCAAGCCTCTTGGATTATCGGCGCAAGAGAAAACGGATATTATAGCCTTTCTAAAAGCGTTGACCGGGGAACCAATTCCGTTTGAGTTTCCAAAATTGCCGGAATAAACCAAACAGAAAGGAATAGCGGTAAGATTCGGTTGTGGGGTTGGTAAAGTCGCAAGTGCCTAGCGTAAGCCATGAATAAAGGCTTGACTGATTTCCCCTCTG
>JAOUGQ010000471.1 GCA_029865515.1 Nitrospirota bacterium | reverse complement strand
TGAGGTGACTTCGAACATCAGGGATAAAAACGGCTGCGACTCGGTGGAATCCAACAGAAGCGTCATGCCGGTAATCAGCGCCAAGGCCAGGACTGTCAGGCAGAGCGCCCGAGTAATGAGATCCTGTGGAATTCGCCGGTGAAAGACTTCCACGTCACTATCCCGACGAAGCATGCTCAGGATGGTCAAGAACACAATTGCCGCGGTGGTGGTCTTTAGGCCTCCCGCCATACTCCCGGGGGATCCTCCAATGGCCATCAGTAACAACAGGAAATAGAGTGTGGCGTCGCGCATATTGACAATGTCGATCGACGTGAACCCGGCTGTGCGGGAGACCGCATGAAAGTAGGAAATGGTCAGCTTTTCTCCGATGGATGATGATTGAAAGGTGGAGGGATTGTTCCACTCCAAAACGGTAATGCCCAGAGTTCCGATCAAAATGAGAATGGTGGTCGTCACGATCACTAATTTCGTGTGGGTCTGTAGCCGGAAGCGTTGTCCACGAAGGTTGTCGAGAAGATCTTCAAACACCAAAAAGCCGATGCTCCCGAAGATCACCAAAATGGTGATGATCCCATTGATGGTCCAGTCTGTTTGAAAGGATTTAAAGCTGTCAGGAAAAAGGGCAAACCCGGCGTTGTTAAATGCCGAAATAGCATGAAATATCCCGTAATAGACCGCAGTCCCCCAAGGGAAATCGACGGCAAAGCGTAGCGTCAGGAGCACCGCTCCCAGGCCCTCCAATCCAAAAGTAATCATCGCCACCAGTTTGACGAACCGGACCAACCCCTTCAAATCCAAGGTGTTCATCGATTCGCTGAGCATCATGCGGTCTCGCAGGCCAAGGCGACGGCCCAACATGAGTAAAATCAGCGTGGCCATCAAGGCGTATCCCAATCCTCCAATCTGAATCAACAAGAGAATCACTCCTTGCCCGAACAAGGTGAAATCTTGTGGCGTATCCATAACGATAAGGCCGGTGACACAGACTGCCGAAGTCGCGGTAAAGAGTGCGTCAAGGAATGAGACGTGTACTTCGGGATGGGTTGCAAAAGGGAGCATGAGCAGACAGGCCCCGAAGAGAATCAGCCCGAGGGCAGCCAAGGCCACCACCTGACCGGGAAGTAGGCGAATGCCCATGAATCGGGAAATCAGGAGTCTTCCGAAACCGTCTCTCATAGCGTTAAGGAAGAGTGTTCTGTTGAGAATGAATCGGGATGGGCAGAAATATGACATCCAAAGGCAAACAGCACGGATGCCAGAATGTGGTCAATTTCCAAGCACGGACCTCCTGTCGGATTAATAGGGATGAGGTGGGAAAGAGGATCAAAAATATGGCTCTTGGCCAATCCTTGAAAGCGGCCTCGTCGAACTCGATGATCTGAAAAAATACTAGCATGTTCGGAGGGCAATGGGAACCTCGTTGCGACCTGCCTTGTTGTGTGGAAGGGGCTTCTTTATAATCACCTGGCTATGATTTCGCATGATTTCCATCAACCCCGTGTGATGTTGTATACGTTAGGGTGCCGGCTCAATCAAGCTGAAACGGCTTTACTTAACAACGGGTTTCAGCGGGTCGGGTTTGCTCCGGTAGAGTTTGGGCAGGAAACGGATGTCTTCGTGATCAATTCCTGCACGGTCACGGAAGGGGCTGAGGTGGAATGCCGTCGAATCGTTCGTCAAGTCCTCCGTCATTCCCCAGAGGCCTTCGTGGCGGTAACCGGGTGTTATGCTCAGACCGGCCTCGACGTGCTTCGAAGCATTGAAGGCATTGATCTCATTGTGGGCAATCAATTCAAGATGCAGCTTCCTGATATTCTTCCTCCATTTTCCCGACTCAAAAAGCAGCCCGTGCCCATGGTTCATCATGGGCGGATTGATCCAGAGAATTTCTTCATTGATGGCGTTGGAACCTATAGCACCACTCGCGCAAATTTGAAAATCCAGGACGGGTGTCAATTTATGTGCTCGTTCTGTCTGATCCCCTTTGCCAGAGGGCGGGAGCGGAGTCGGTTTCTAGAGGATGCGGTTCGTGAAGCCGAGGAGTTGGTAGAAGGCGGGCATCGGGAATTAGTTCTGACAGGGGTGAACATCGGGCAATACCGGGATGGAGCGGCCGATCTGTTGGTGCTGATTCAACGGCTTGAAGCCATTAAAGGCCTGGAGCGGATTCGCATTTCCTCTATTGAGCCCACGACGGTTCCAGAGAGCCTTCTGGATTATATGAGTAGTTCCAGCAAGCTCTGCCGGTATTT
>JAOUGQ010000147.1 GCA_029865515.1 Nitrospirota bacterium | reverse complement strand
TTTTCCCATTCGAATCATTCGCTATTGAGCAATCTCGTGTGGATGGTGTCGCACGTGGCATTGGAAGAATAATTGTTTTTTGTCCTGCCTAAGGGGTTGAAATATGGAGGAGGATTGTTATCTGGAGGAAGCAGACAATTTGACTATTAATTTTTGGAGGGTGCGCAATGGACCTCAACCGGATGACGATTAAAGTACAGGAAGCCCTACAGGCGGCTTCGGGCATCGCGATGCGCCGAAGTCATCAAGGGATAGATGTCGAGCATCTCCTGCTGGCGTTGCTCGAACAAGCCGGAGGTTTGGCTACACCGATTTTAGAGCAAGCCGGAGTATCTCCCACCGCCGTCAAAAATGCGGCAGAGCAGGCGCTTCAAAAACTTCCACAGGTTCAGGTGGCTGGGGCAGGACCTGGGCAAGTGCATATCTCCCCGCGTCTAAACCAGGTCCTAACCCAGGCTGACGCGGAGATGAAAGAGCTTCGGGATGAGTATCTGAGCGTGGAGCATGTCATTTTAGCCATGGTGGGGGAAGGGGGCGTGTTTCGCACCCTTGGACTCAAACGGGATAAGGTCCTCGCGGGCCTGCAACAAGTTCGGGGAAACCAACGGGTGACCAGTCCGGATCCGGAGGGAACGTATCAGGCATTAGAGAAATATGGGCGTGATCTGACCCGCTTGGCTAGTCAAGGGAAATTGGATCCAGTGATCGGTCGGGATGAAGAAATTCGCCGGGTCATTCAAATTCTGTCCCGGCGCACGAAGAACAACCCTGTCCTGATCGGAGAACCTGGAGTGGGAAAAACAGCCATTGTGGAAGGGCTGGCCCAGCGGATCATCAAGGGAGATGTGCCAGAGGGCTTAAAGCACAAGAGGTTGATTGTGCTTGACATGGGAGCCCTTGTGGCAGGTGCCAAGTTTCGTGGTGAGTTTGAAGAACGCCTGAAAGCCGTGTTGAAAGAAATCCAATCCTCTCAAGGACAAATCCTGTTGTTCATCGATGAATTGCATACCGTCGTGGGGGCTGGTGCGGCCGAAGGGGCCATGGACGCTGCCAATTTGCTCAAGCCCATGTTGGCGAGAGGAGAGCTTCATCTGATTGGCGCCACCACCCTTGATGAATATCGAAAGCATGTTGAAAAGGATGCTGCGTTGGAGCGGCGCTTCCAGCCCGTGATGGTGGATCAACCCAACGTGGAAGACACGATTTCCATCCTGCGGGGATTAAAAGAACGCTATGAAGTGCATCATGGCGTTCGCATAAAAGATTCTGCGTTAGTCGCGGCCGCGCGCCTGTCACATCGCTATATCGGCGACCGGTTCCTGCCGGACAAAGCCATTGATTTGGTTGATGAGGCCGGAGCCAGGTTACGAACCGAAATGGACAGCATGCCGGCTGAAATGGATGAAATTTCGCGAAAAGTGTTGCAGCTGGAAATTGAGCGGGAAGCCCTCAAAAGAGAAACCGACCCCGGTAGCCAAGCACGGTTGGTAGGTCTGGAAAAAGAGCTGGCAGAAAAACAACAGCGGCTCAATGAGTTGAAGGTTCGCTGGGAGGCCGAAAAGGCTTCAGTAGGGAAGTTGCATCACTTGCGACAGGAAATTGAAGAGGTCAAGCAAAACATTGAGCGAGCAGAGCGGGAATATGATCTGAACCGGGTGGCTGAATTGCGGTATGGCACATTGCCTCGTTTAGAAAAGGATATGCGCGAAGAGGAAGACCGGCTTGCCAGCAAGCAGGGAGAGAGCCGGCTGTTAAAAGAAGAAGTGGACGAAGACGACATTGCGGAAGTGGTCAGCCGGTGGACCGGCATTCCCGTGAGCCGGTTACTCCAGGGGGAAGTAGAAAAACTTCTCCATTTAGATGAATGGCTGCACAAACGGGTGATCGGACAGGATGAAGCGGTAAAGGCGGTGGCCGAAGCCGTATTGCGTGCGCGTTCGGGCATCAAAGATCCCAACCGTCCCATTGGATCATTTTTATTCCTTGGCCCGACAGGCGTGGGGAAAACCGAATTGGCGCGGGCCCTGGCCCATACCCTGTTTGATGACGAAGCCAATATGGTCCGGATCGATATGTCCGAATACATGGAAAAGCACACGGTGGCCCGATTAATTGGGGCTCCTCCAGGATATGTGGGGTATGAAGAAGGCGGTCAATTAACGGAAGCGGTTCGTCGAAAACCCTTTTCGGTCATCTTGTTTGATGAAATCGAAAAAGCCCACAACGATGTGTTTAATGTGCTCCTCCAAGTGCTGGATGACGGGCGGTTGACTGATTCGCAAGGCCGCACAGTGGATTTCAAAAACACCGTCCTCATCATGACCTCCAACCTGGGCAGTCAGGATATTCTGGAAGCCCAGCAACGGAACATGGAGTATGAAGGCATGCGCGCGTTAGTGCTCAAGGAAATTCAACAGCACTTCCGGCCGGAATTCTTAAACCGGGTGGATGAAGTGGTCGTCTTTCATCCGCTCACTCGTGATGAATTAGCTAAGATCGTGGATATTCAATTAACGCGGTTGCGAGCCCGTTTAACCGATCGCCGGATGACGTTGGAATTAACCCCGGCTGCCATCGCTGACCTGGCCGCACGTGGATATGATCCCGTCTATGGGGCTCGCCCCCTGAAGCGGCTGATTCAGCATGAAATTGAAACGCCCCTCTCCCGCCTGATCATTCAGGGAAAAGTGGCGGAAGGGCAACAGGTGACTGGTGATGTGGTCAATGGGCAATTTGAATGGTCCGTCAAGGAATCCGAAAACCCGTAAAACCATAGTTCAAACAACAACGGGGAAGGGAGCCTCAATTCTGGTTCTCTTCCCCCTATGATCCCCCTCATTCTCTTTCTTCTTCGACGTTGATTCGTAATTCCGACGGTAGTAATCGGGAATCCGTCTTCCTTTTTTAATCAATTCACTCGCCAGCCTACTTGGCTACGCAAAAGATGGTCTCATCCTGACCATTCGGCAAGCATACCCTGAGCAACATCGAAGGGGCTCAGGTCAAGGTCCACCAAAGGATTTGAGCATATCGTGGTCTCCTCAATCTTGGCATCCTTCGCCCTGGCTTTCTCCACTCTCTGCCATGGCGACTGTGTCATTATCGGGCATTCATCTTTTCCTTGTGCGGTCTTTCCGCTCGAAATATTGGAGAGAGTGACCAGGCTCGAACGGTGATGACGAGGTAAAGGCCCTGATGGTGTTGTCCCGTTCCTTGACCATCGGCAGCGTTGTTGGCAACATTGGTCATTATCTGGCTGACGAGCACAATTGCAAAAATGCATGCAGTACCGGTCTTGATCGCGTGGTGCTACCGTGTAAGTTTCCAGGTCGGGAGGGTCTGTTGGCTGGAATTCCTATAATGGACAGCGCGAAGCGTGTTCTCCTGAAGAGAAAAGAACTCCAGCTCTTGGCGGATTGGCTGAGATTAGGAAAGGGAAGGCCCTATCATGCTGTGTAATCTAAAAACGTTTATGAACCATCGTCAGATCTGCGCAGGCTTCGCGGTCATGATGGTGATCGCGAGCTTTCTCTCCTCACGGGCAGACGCTGCTCCTATCGCAGTGCGGTTTCCAGAGGGCGTGACGCATGGTTTTCTGCTCGTGCGTTCACTGGCCGGGGAGACCATTGGACAGGGTGAAATCACCCAGGTTGTGAAAAAGGGAGATCTGGTCGAAAGTCATTTGGTGTTCAAATTCAAGGACGGCTCTCTGCACGATGAGAAAGTCGCCTTCACCCAACAGCATGTGTTCACGTTGATCAGTTATCACCTGGTTCAACGCGGCCCGTCGTTTCCCGACCAGATTGACGTGTCGATAGACCGGGGCACAGGAAAATACACGGTCCGCTCAAAAGCCGGTGAGGAGGAAAAGGAAGAAGTGGTGACCGGTACGTTTGATCTGCCCAAGGATGTTTACAACGGCATGGTGGTCACGATGGTATTGAACCTGCCGAAAGATGCCGGTGAAACGGTGCACATTCTCGCCTTCACGCCCGAGCCAGAGGTCGTCAAACTGAAACTCCTTCCCAGAGGTGAACACCTCGTCCGCATTGGCGATCTGTCACGGAAGGCGTTGCAGTACGAGTTTAAGCCGGACATCGGCATGATCCGAAAGTGGCTCGGCAGAATCACCAACCAACTCCCGTTCCAGTTTCACTACAACTGTTGGATCCTGATCGATGAGGTCCCGAGTTTCGTGCGGTACGAAGGGCCCTTACAACTTATGGGGCCGATCGTGCGCATCGAACTGGTGAGCCCTAGCCTGAAAACAAACCCTGAAGACGGGAAATAGAAAAGGATAAAGGGCGGAGAGCCCTGAGCCATCGGTTACAAGACGGGAGAGGGTCGCGCTCTCCACAGAGTCATCCCCGAAATTCGTCATCGAAATCCATTTTCCCTTCCCCGTCATTCCTGCGGTTTTTGTCAGGAATCTCCTCCTACTCTGTCCATCTGGCCAATAGTGACCGGGTATCCCGCTGTACAAATAATCTCGACTCCTTTTATCGGTTGGTATTTCCTCTCACCATTTCTGGACGGACACAAGACGGTAAAGCCTAAGACTTTGGCCGCAACGGGTACGGCAGCTCTTTGGGTGGGTTTTTCTTTTCCGGCTTTCTGACGAGATCGGGCCTGGCTTTCAATATCCAGACGATAGCCTGCTCATTATAATTTCTGAGCTGGCTATAGATGATCGGACGCATGTCGTACACGGTATCAATGTAATCATCAAAATTCTTTTGGGTAATTTCCTGTGGGGCCATGCGCAATAAGGTGAGGAGCAGGACACTTTCACACCCGGAGGCTTGCTCCTGGAATGACGGATACACAAAGTGTCCGGCTAAATCAATTCTATGACACAGAATACGGGCGAGTTGATTGTAATTTCGTTCTTTGTGTTCCTTCCCGGAAACCCCAAGGATGTCTTCTCCATAGAGATGAATCTTTTCCCATGTAATCACGTAAGGCGCTTTTTGGAGAAGGGTCTCCAGCAACTGGCTGTTCGCCCCCAAGAGTTGCTCATCAAATGCGGGGGCCACCACATATTTCGCCATGTCAGGACGTTCGCATAACAGATCGGTCATCCAGGCAAAACACGTTTCCTGCGTGTTTCGATCCAGGTAATCAATAATGGATTCAATAAGTTTAATGTCTTCTCCCGTAATGAGCGATCGATCTTTGAGGATCATGTCTTTGGCTTTTCTGACCCGACTCCTGACCAGTTCACTTTTTGAACCACCATTGAGCATATGCGAATTATCGTAATCAGCACGTTTTTCTTCGTGACTGAGCACGGCATAGGCTTCGTTAATCGCGAACATGCGTTCCTTGGCCGCCTGCCGTTCTTCTGGCGCGACGAGATCCTCATGATTCTCTTTCACAAATTTCCGCCAGGCCCGCTGTATTTCCTTCAAGAGCGCATCTTCAGAAACACAGAGGATTTGGTAGTAGTTGATGCCGTTAATCATATGGTGAGAATTTTAAAGGCCAGCTTGTGGTCATGCAAATGTTTCGGATGGCTTGGAATGCGGAGAGAATCATCTATTCTGTGGAGGCCGGAATCCAGTCTTATTTTGTATTTCAGGATTCTACGAGGTTTCGGCCCCGTACGCCCAGGCAGGCCCTGTTCTTTCGGGAAAAGGCCCCAAAACCATTGAAGCCCCATCCGGCCTCACTGGATGAGATGAACGCGAACGCTTGGGGGGCGGCCTAACTCGCAGGGCTCAGGCAAAGTCCGCCTGTAGATTTAAACATCAAGCCGGTTGATCGACCGGGAGATGACGGGGTGAAACCTCTTCATTTGTTGGGCTGGCTGTTCTCTCCGTCCCTTCTATCAGGAATGCGGATGCCCGATGACGAATATCCGGAGTGACGAAGGGCATAGCGTGTTGATGCGCAGGGTAGGGCCGGGCTCAGATCCTTCCACAGCCTTTTTCCTGAGCGGACTCGAATGGATTAGGATGACAAACTAAGGCCGACGTGGGAAGTTCGAAGCGGGGATGGGGGAGCCAGTTATTGAATGGCTTGGAGTTTGACGGAGAGGGTGCGTTCTTTTCCATTTCGACGGACACCCAAGGTCACGCGGTCGCCCACGTTATGCCGGTCTAATATTCGAGCGAGGTCGTCATAGGTTCGGACCGCCTCTCCATCGATGGAGATAATGACATCACCCAGTCGAATCCGTCCGGCTGTCGCTTCTTCCAAGCCCTGCAAACCCGCTTGAGCTGCCATGCTGCCCGGCTGCACTTTGGCAATGACCACTCCTTTCACCCCCCATCGATTGGCTATGGGATCCGGTATGAGAGAAATGCCCAAGCCGGGACGAATGACTTTTCCAAATTGAATGAGCTGAGGCACCACCCGTTTGATGATGTCGACCGGAACCGCAAAGCCTATCCCGGCGAAGGCTCCGCTAGGGCTGACAATCTGGGTATTCACGCCAATGAGTTGTCCTGCACTGTTTAAGAGCGGCCCGCCGGAATTTCCCGGATTAATGGCGGCATCGGTTTGAATGACTCCTTCAATCGTGCGGTCATTCACGGAACGGATGGAGCGTCCCAGGGCGCTGACCACTCCGGTGGTGAGGGTATGATCTAATCCGAAGGGATTGCCGATAGCCAGCACCCGTTGGCCCACCCGAAGATCTTGCGAACTTCCAATGTCTAATGGACTGAGTTTCTCTGTAATCCCTGTAATCTGGAGGACCGCTAAATCATGATCAGGATCCACGCCAATGACGCGGGCGTCATGGGTGGACTGATCGTCCAGCACCACTTGTATGGAATCGGCTCCATAGATGACGTGAAAGTTGGTCACGATATGTCCTTTGCGGTTCCAAATGAATCCGGAACCTGACCCTTGAGGCACTTCAAAGGTATTCAGTGACCAGAGATCCCGACGAACAGCCGTATTGGTGATATAGACAACCGACTGAGCCGCCTTTTCAAAGACGGCGATGGTGTTGAGTTCTTCGGCACTGAGAGGTTGATCGGCGATAAGGCGCAGAAAAGAGGGTGATGAGGGAACGGCCACAGAGGGGCTGGAAAGAAATTCCTCTCCCGTTGTTGTGTTCCTAGGGAAAACGCTCCACACGGCCACCAGGAGGATCATCCCATACCATCCTGTAGAATGGTTATATTCGTGACGTTGAAGACTCATGCAAATTCTTTTCTGCGGAC
>JAOUGQ010000146.1 GCA_029865515.1 Nitrospirota bacterium | reverse complement strand
GTGTATAATGATTTAAAAATAGCATGACCAGGAAAAAATCCCCCCGTGTGAGAGAAGGTTATCATAACGGTTTTCAAGAGGAGCGTCACCCAATTCACGCTCTTGACTCTCAGGTAAAAGGTGTTATCTTCCAACATGTTGAATCAAACACACAGGTACCGAAAATCCGTTAAAGGGTTTGTTAAACTATCATTTGTGATGTCAAACACATCAGCTATCATCCACCAATTACGGTAAGCAACAAAAGTAAGGGAGATTGTCTATGAAAAAACTCAAAGGAATTGGTTTATTACTTATCGCCAATATCCTGATCTTTATTACCCTCTCGATTTCTTTCACCATTTTGTCGGAAGTGGTCCTGCCGGCTTTTGGGATTGATCTTCGTGGGTCATTTGCCCAACAGGACCTTTTATGGGCTTTTGTCATCGGGTTTGGTGGAGCCTTTATCAGTTTGGCCTTCTCCAAACAAATGGCCAGGGCCTTTATAGACTGTACGCAAATTACCGAACCACGAACCCAGGCCGAGAGAGTGGTGTATGAAACAGTCCAAAAAATTGCTGAAAAGCTCAATATCTCTATGCCGGAAGTCTGGATTTATGAATCACCAGATCCCAATGCCTTTGCCACCGGGCCAACCAAAAACAACTCCATGGTGGCTGTTTCCACCGGGTTACTCAACAATCTGAATGAAGGGGAAGTCCGGGCGGTTCTCGCCCATGAAATGGGCCATGTCTATAACGGGGACATGTTTACCACCACCGTCCTGGCAGGTCTCATGAATACCTTCGTGTACTTTATTAGCCGGTTCATATATCGGCAAATGGCTGAACGCAATGAGGCATTGGGATTTGCCGTCTATATCGGTTTGCAAATTATCCTATCCGTCCTGGCGATGATTCCGATTAGTTGGTGGTCCCGTCGTCGGGAATTTGCAGCCGACCGATTCGCGGCCAACACGGTAGGAAAAGACCATATGATCTCCGCCCTTCAAGGGATCGATCGTTGGGTGCAACGCGCACAATTCGAATACAGTTCTCAGGATGCCTTAGCCACAATGAAAATATCGGGGAAATCCCATAGTTTCATGCAAATCTTTGCCACCCACCCGCCAATTGAAGATCGGGTGGCCGCCTTACGGCAACTCTAACGTTTCAGACATCCGGATTTCCAAAAAGGGACTTGGCAAAACCAAGTCCCTTTTTTTTGGCTTTATGTTAATCCAGGCTGGTAGAAAACCGTTTGGCTTACGATAGGCATTTATTGAAGAAAATGGCCTGCAGCTGAAAAGGATGGGACTTAATTCAACATTCTGGCATCGCATTCATGCAAAAAAACCGGAGGAAGTTCATGCAGGCCATGTTGTTGAAGAACAGGAAGGAGCGAGGCGGGAGGACGTATAAGTGCCACAGGGATATGTAATTGCCGGAGATGATACAGTCCATAGCCACACAGCATCAGTCCCACCGGATCAAGGGACTCCACACCGGAAAAATCCACAAGAACTTTCCTATTGTCCAGGCTCATGGCGCGTTCAGCGGCCTTTTCAAACATCTCACCAACGGAATGATCCGGCGAACGAAACATCCGAACAACAACAACATCGGGTAAGACCTGAAGACCCCATTGCATAGGAAGTTCTCCCTGGTGATGAAGAAGTGTTACAGACGAGCCTAACCGGCAGCGCCTGGAATCCATTTACCATAGTGAACTTCTTGGGCCTCACCCCTACAATTCCCTTTTTGAACTAGATTTTCCCATAAATAGACTGTTGTCTATTCCAAGGTTCTTATACCAATTCACCCTTAAACCTACCACCTGGATCATCATTCGTCAGAGGGAATGGATGGGAGCCATTCTTCGAGCGAATATCCAATGTTGGTCTACCGACGGCTCCCTCCACCACGGAAGAGAAACGATTTCCCACTTGAATGCGGGCATTCAAGCAGCAAGAAAAACCAAGGACAAATGGGGAAAGCGAAGAATTAACTAGAAAGGAAAGAGGAAAAATTGGAGCGGGCGAGGGGATTTGAACCCCCGACAACTTGCTTGGGAAGCAAGGACTCTACCACTGAGCTACGCCCGCTCATCAGGTCAGGATTCGCATTCTAGGTGTGGACTGGAACTTAGTCAAGATACCGAAACAAACTGCATGGTGGCCGTTTTGCCCATGTGGCCAAAACCCAGATCTTTCCTGATTACTCAAGGAATCTATTTTTTGAATTCAATTATCGCAAACTTTCGTTTACCGATTTTCATAGGATAGGGTCGGTCGGGTTCGAAGCTCATCATTCCGTTGGGGTCGGCAAGCTTTTCTCCATCCACCTGAACACCGCCCTGAGAGATGAGCCGGCGGCTTTCAGATTTACTGGGCACTAAGCCCGTGCGCATCAAGACATCGACGACCGGCATGGAGCAATCCTGGGGATTGCTGAAATCGGTGGCTGTCAGGATCACATGGGCATCCGGCTCATCGGGGAAATCCCGCTTTTGAAAACGCTGTTGAAAATCAGCCTTGGCCTCTTCCACCGCCTCGCTTCCGTGATATTGACGGACGATCTGTTCGGCCAGAGCCATTTTGGCTTCCATCGGATGTTGGCGTTTGATGTCCTCCAAATTCATGACCGTCAGTAGCTCGTAATACCGCAACATGAGTTCATCGCTGATGGACATCAGCTTGCCGAACATATCGGCCGGGCGATCTTCCAACGCGATATAGTTCCCGAAACTTTTGCTCATTTTCCGGACCCCATCCGTGCCTTCCAACAATGGCATCGTGAGCACTACCTGGGGTTTTTGTCCATAATTCCGCTGCAAATCACGCCCGACCAGGAGGTTGAATTTCTGATCGGTCCCGCCCAGCTCCACATCAGACTCCAATACCACCGAGTCGTAGCCTTGAACGAGAGGGTAGAGAAATTCATGCACGCTGATATGTTTTTGATCCCGGTATCGTTTAGAAAAGTCATCCCGTTCCAACATGCGTGCCACACTATAATGCGAGCACAACTCCACCATTTTGTCCACCCGCATGCCGTTCATCCAGCGGCTATTAAACTCGATCCGGGTTTTCTCAGGATCCAGGGTTTTAAAAATTTGCTGTTCATACGTTTTCGCGTTGGCCAGCACCTGCTCTTTGGTCAATGCCACCCGGGTTTCGGAGACTCCGGTTGGATCTCCGATCATGCCGGTAAAATCCCCGATGAGAAAAATGACTTGATGGCCCAACTCTTGAAAATGCTTGAGCTTCTGAATCAATACCGTATGCCCCAGATGAAGGTCTGGCGCGGTCGGATCAAAGCCGGCTTTTATCTTGAGTGGGCGTTGTTCCTTGAGAGACTCCGCCAATTTGGTTTTCAGTTCGTCCAGCTGAATAACCTCAACGGTTCCCCGAAGAATAAGTTCCAGTTGCCGGTTTAGTTCTGAAGTTGTCATCTTGTGAACCACACTGTGTAAAAGTTTTGAATTTAACTGCCCATCCTGCTGGTAGATGCTCGAACTCCGACAAAGGGACGAAGTTGCTGAAACCGTTTTTCCCCGATACCCGGCACCAGCATCAAATCCTCAATTCGTCGAAACGCTCCATGGGAAACACGGTGCGCGACGATCCGTTCGGCCAACACCGCTCCAATGCCAGGGAGGTGCTCCAACTCGACTGATGTACCGTCATTTAAATCCACGATAAAAGCCGTACCTTCTGCGGTTTTACTAATTTCCTTCTCTGCTACAGTTTGAAGGGGTTGGACGACCTCTTTCTTACGAAGAGAAGAAACAGGCGCGGCCTCGTGTGTCAGGTCGACCGGGCCAGACTGTGTTGGGTGTGAGGCGGGAATTCGCGGTTGAACAATAGAGGGCATGGAAACAGGCGGAAGAGACGGTCGCGGCCAGCCCGCCCAATAGATGAAACACACGCCTGCTCCCAAAACGGCACATTTCAATAACAGCGAGCCACCCCATGAGAATTCGCCTAAAGACACACGAGTCAATTTCGACCACAGTGCCGTCGATCTCCCGGCTTCAATTTTAGTCATCTTGTCATACGCGTCCCACCCAGCAACATTCATTTCCGTTTCCGGGCCTGGTGAATGGCCATGCCCTCCACATCTTCAGCCGCCTCCATTAATCCTTCAGAAAAAGTCGGATGAGCATGAATCATGTCGGCCAGATCCGCCACGGTCAACCCACCATGCATCGCCAGTGCTGCTTCGTGAATGAGATCCGCTGCATGTGCCCCGATAATATGGACGCCTAATATTTTCTTCGTGTGTTCATCAGCTATCACTTTAAATTGCCCAAAGGGCTCCCCCACCGCTTGGGCTTTTCCAAGCCCGGCATACCGGAATCGTCCGACAGCGACCGTCAGGCCACGTTCCCGGGCTTGGGCCTCGGTCAGTCCGACCCGCCCGATTTCAGGCAACGTGAAAATCCCCGCCGGAATCACATCATAGTTAATCGACTGAGGTTGACCCATCGCGTTGGAAGCCGCCACTTTCCCTTGGGCAGAAGCCACATGGGCTAACATGGATTTCCCCGTAACATCGCCAATAGCAAAAATACCAGGGACGTTGGTTTCCATCTGTTCGTTCACCAGAATTTCACCCTTGGCCCCAAGATTCACCCCGACCTTGTCCAGCCCCAACCGGCCGGAGTTCAAGCGACGCCCGACCGAAATGAGCATGGTATCCGCGACCAGTTCTTCTCCCGAACCCAGTGTCGCTTGCACCCCTTGATCAACAGCCGACCACTGGGTGATTTGCGTGTTGAGAAAGAGTTGAGCCTTTCGTTTTTTCAACTCACGGGTTAGGGTGCTGATCACATCTTCATCTTCGAGTGGAAGCACGGAAGGCATCATTTCCACGACGCTCACTTCTGACCCCAGCCCACTAAACAGGCACGCGAACTCACACCCTTCCACCCCGCCACCGACAATCAACACGCGACGGGGAATTTCCGTTAAATCCAACGCCTCTTTGCTGGTCAACACCCGTGGACCCTCAATGGGAAATTGCGGCAGTTGCGGCCAGGAAGAACCCGTGGCAAGAATTACGGCGTCGGCATCAATGGTAGAAGTTGATCCATCAAGATGAGTGACCCGCACTTGTCGGTCATTGACTAATTCGCCTCGCCCCGGCACGTGGGCAATGTTCCACTGCTTCAACAAGGTGCCGATTCCATTCACTAACCCACGAACGACATCCTCCTTGCGGGCGACCATGCGGGCAAGATCATAGCTCACCGGCCCATCAATGTTGAGACCAAAGGGCTGGGCATGCCGAACCCGTTCGCCTAAATCGATAAACCCCAACAACGTTTTACTGGGAATACAGCCCCAATTCAGGCACACTCCACCAAGAGCCTGTTCTTCCAGGACCGTCACCCTGGCACCTAATTGAGCCGCACGAATGGCCGCCACATACCCACCAGGGCCTGCCCCGATAATCACGATATGGGTGGAGTCGGACATTATTATTCCTGCGATTTCAGAAATTCCGTGTATTGATCCGCCGTCATCAACCCGTCCACTTCACCAGGATTGGCTAATTCCAGTACCGCGATCCACCCCTTCCCATACGGATCCTGATTGAGCAGTTCCGGGTGGTCTTGGAGTTCCGTATTGACTTGAAGAATTTTTCCGGTGACCGGGGTGTAAATCGTCGACGTGGCCTTGGTCGACTCTACTTCCCCCAATTGAGCTTCAGCCTGAAGTGACGTCCCCACTTTAGGAACATCCACAAACACCACATCTCCCAACGCATCCTGAGCAAAGTTGCTGATGCCCAGGGTGGCCTTACTGCCTTCGACACGAATCCATTCATGTTCTTTGTGAAAGCGTAAATCCTGCGGCTCCATGCCTACCCCCTTTTGTTCTACACGATAATTGAGATCATTATTAGGAATGATAAAATACCACATTCCTGCCTTACTTCAGACGCCTCACTCCTTACTCCACGCAATTCCATGCAGCCTTGTTAAACACACATGTTTGAACATTCCTTTTTTTCTTCGTGGCCATTCACATCAAGCAATCTCATGCGATAGGAACGAAATCAAATCGTTCACGAAAAGGCGCGAAGATCGTGAACCACACCAATGCCTGCTGGAAACTCCTGAAGAGGGGAAGTGATGTTTGCGCCTGATCGGGGAACAATGCGCTTTCCCCTCTCCGCAGGCAGACTCACCCACACCCGCCGCGGATCATCAAGCACGGGGAGCAGCCGGGTTAACACGGCCTTTGTAGAGATGCGCCGTAACTTTTCAAGCACCGCCTGTTGATCAAATTCAGACTGACGGTCAATTTCCGGCCTTACGAAGAAAAAGGTAAACGGCCGCCTGGTCGCTTCCATCGCGTCTTCCGCATACTCCACCAGCGCCTGAACCGGATCAGTCAACCCATGCGGATGCAGTTCCAGACCACATTGAACGGTCAGGTGACGTTGGCGAAGATGGCCAATGAGCTGTTCAAAAACAGTCAACCGCTCACGGGCTTTCCACCCCACCCATCGCCAAAACACGGAATCTTCGGAAGGCCCACCCTGAACCCGGGTTGTTCCACTGGAGGATTTCGATACACTGAGAGGGTCGAACCCCTGCTGAAAGACACGCCCCGGATCGAAGTCGACACCGAAGGCTTTCTGAAAACGGCTCAGTCCGGCCCGGGACATTCCATCGTAGACACCCATGGGATAGTCATCAAGAAACACCAGCCCGTCCACGCCATTTTCAGAGAGGCTGATGAGAAATTGCGAAAGAACGCGTTGATAGTCAGGATGAAAAATATCAAAAAACCGGTTATCCTCAAAAGTTTGCGTCTTGACATTATAGGAACGATCCCGCCATTCCGGCTTAGGCGAATCATGCCAATTGCCGACACACCGAAGATTCACTCCCACATAGACCAACAGTTGCAACCGATGACTCCGTTCGACATAGGACCGCAACAGCGCCTGCAAATCGAGAAGATGATGAGGTGCGTTCGATGTCCCATTGGGATCCGATTGGAATCCCCCCCCCTGACAACCCAGATCAATCAGCAGGGTGGTAATCCCATCCTCCTTCATTTTTTTAATCCCCTCGTCAAAACTCCCGCTTGCCGGCAATTGTTCGAGGGTTAACCGGATGGCCTGAGTGTCCAGTGGAGGCATCCTGAATTGTTCAAGTAAACGTTGAAGTTCTTTGAATTTCAAT
>JAOUGQ010000003.1 GCA_029865515.1 Nitrospirota bacterium | reverse complement strand
CCATGAGACCTCCTTGTCAGAGAAGGACAACAGTGGCCGCAAGTCTACCATCTTAAAACCCTACTGCTGAATCCGGGATAAAGCTAGCTGTGGGAGCGAAGTCATCCATGTTTTGTCATGCCAGTGGTATCGGAAAGATTTCTCCTTTAGTTACACTCTTCCTAGATTATCTAGAGTTATCTATCCGAAGTAAGAAAAAAGATTAGACGGGATATCAAACTGTGAGCCATTTCAAAAGAATGACCAGCATCGGATTAATCGTAATAACCGAACGGGTTGCCATTAAAGACAAAAAGACATAAGTTGCCAGAGAAATTGACTGATTGTCATAATTAAACATAATTCTGAATTCTTCCAACCATGCATGGGGGAACAAAAATAAAGTGGGAAACATTAATGAAAGCTTTATTTGCCACCTTATTCCCAGGAACTAATTCATGGGACTTGATTCTTAAAATCCGACAGCGCCAATTTTCTTTTGGAGAAAAGGAGGCAACTCATGAGTATGGCGACTTCGATCGAACGGGTTCATCCCGATGTCCAATCTTTTGTATCTCATCCACGAAAAATGTTGATCAATGGCCAGTGGGTCAACGCACAATCAGGAAAGATGTTTCCCACTTATGATCCTGCGACGGGGGAAGTGATGGCCCAGGTGGCCGAAGGTGACAAGGCCGATATCGATTTAGCCGTGCGAGCTGCTAGGAAGGCCTTTGAACAAGGCCCATGGGAAAAGATGACGCCATCCGATCGTGGCAAACTCATCTGGCGATTGGCAGACCTTTTGGAATCGAACCTGGAAGAGTTTGCACAATTGGAATCTCTCGATAACGGCAAACCGTTAACTATTGCCCGGGTTGCCGATATTCCTTTGGCGGTCGATCTGTTGAGATATATGGCAGGATGGGCGACCAAAATTGAAGGCAATACCATTCCCATTTCGGTTCCCTATTTGCCAGGATCGAAATTTCTGGCATATACCCTTCGTGAGCCGATAGGGGTCGTTGGGCAAATCATCCCCTGGAATTTTCCTTTGTTAATGGCAGCATGGAAGCTTGGCCCTGCTTTGGCGGTAGGTTGTACTATTGTGATGAAACCGGCTGAACAAACCCCCTTGTCGGTCTTGCGGTTGGGAGAGTTGATCATGGAGGCGGGATTTCCCGAAGGAGTCGTGAATATCGTTCCTGGATATGGCGAAACGGCAGGAGGGGCCTTAGCCGCCCATCCCGATGTGGATAAAGTGGCCTTCACCGGTTCCACCGAGGTTGGCAAACTTATCGTGAATGCCGCTTCGGGAAATCTTAAAAAAGTCACACTGGAACTCGGAGGAAAATCCCCTAGTGTGGTCTTACCTGATGCTGATCTGGAAACAAGCATTCCCGGGGTGGCGAGTGCGATTTTCTTTAATCATGGACAATGTTGCTGTGCCGGTTCCCGGTTGTATGTGGAAAAAAGCATTTTCGATAAGGTTGTGGCCGGAGTTGCCGATCAAGCGAAACAAATAAAAATGGGACCAGGATTGGAGCCTTCCACACAGATGGGGCCGTTGGTGTCTGATGAGCAACAACAGCGTGTGCTGGGATACTTGAAATCAGGATTTGGCGAAGGAGCGGAAGCGGTGGTGGGCGGAAAACGGTTTGGGGACAAAGGATATTTTGTCGAACCGACCGTGCTGGTCAACACCAACTCAACAATGAAAGTCATACAAGAAGAAATTTTCGGCCCCGTGGTATGCGCGGAACCTTTCACAAATGTCGACGATGTGATCACTAAGGCCAATAATAATATCTATGGATTGGCGGCTGCCGTTTGGACCAAAGATTTAAGTACGGCGCATCGCCTTGCAGCCCAACTACGGGCCGGAACGGTCTGGATTAATTGCCATAACGTTTTTGACGCCTCATTGCCATTTGGGGGGTATAAACAATCCGGCTGGGGGAGAGAAATGGGACACGAGGCATTAGATCTCTATACCGAAGTCAAGTCGGTCTGTGCCAAACTGGCTTAAAATTGGGTAAGGTTTACCCTTTAAATCACTTGAGGGTATATTCCCCGCCGCTTGCGGCGGGGATTATTTATTTTCCCGAACACTTTCTACATTCTTCATGGTCAGAAGATTGACATTAACAGAAAAGTAAGGAGTTAAATCGTAGCGGTAGGGTAAATTGTATGAACATTGATGTACGGGGGGTTCCTTCGCTTCAATCGGGAAAGGATCGCGAGGGATTTCTGACAAAACCCAACCCTCTTTAAAATCAATCGAGGACCTGAATGGTTTTATATCAGCAGGGAAACAATCAACTCGAATTTTTTGATGCAGTTCCATTCGCACGGGAGGGCGGCAGGTGTTTCCCCATCGTGGCTCACGTGGGGCGACCTTCCGAGTCTCGAGCGAACCCTTGACAGGGTCGTCACATGCCTGGCGCAAGCCCTTTGTGCCGATGGTGGATGTGGGAAGTGGTGCCCAAGGGTACCGGATTAATTCTATTTTTGGGAAGAATCTGGATCTTTCTGTTGCGTTTTGACAAGAATGGATTGGTAGTTGTTTGCCGCAAATAAACGTATCATCATTCCCGGCTTGAGGGATCGGCTAATTGATCTATTTGTGAGGTAATTGCATGGCCAAACGATATTTTCTCGAGTCGGATAATGGCGGTGGCATCCGTTCAATTGTTAAGCATTGGATCTATGGGGAGCGACCCGTCCCACCATTTCCCCAGACTGTTCAGATCCAAACTCTTTCGGGTTGCAACGCCCGGTGTCAATTTTGTCCAAATGGTCATACGACAAACCGGCTTTCGATGGGAAGCATGGATGAGGATCTTTTTCGCAAGATTGTGAATGAGGTGGTCCAGCATCCGGTCAGGAGGATCAGTCCGTATCTCATGAATGAACCGTTAGCGGATCCTCGCCTTCCAGACCTCATCCGGTATATCACGGAACGAAAGAGAAGAGGAACAAGCACGAGTATTAGCACGAATGCCACCTACTTGACATCGGATATGGGCCAACGGTTGATTGAGAGTGGGCTTGATAGTCTCATGATTAGTTTTCATGGTATTCGGAAGGAGACCTATGAAACCAGTATGGGGAACCTTGATTGGGAAACCCACCTGAATCAGGTCAACCAGTTTATTGAACTCCGTAGACGGGGAAAATCCAAGAAACCGGTTGTGACTGTGACAATGGTACATACCGCAACGCTGGATCAGGAACTGGAGGAAATAAGGGATTATTGGAACTCCAGGGGTGTAATTGTCAGAATCCACACGCTTGAAAATCGGTCTCATCCCTGGGTTGATGGCAAAGCCATCAATATTAAACCGATGAAGCCCTATTCCAATTGTGATCGGTTGATGGGGCAGGCGTATCTTTTGTGGAATGGTGATGTTGTGTTGTGTTGCGTGGATTGGGAGAGAACAACTATTTTGGGCAATGTAACGAACCAATCGGTGGAAAGTGTCTGGCAGGGAGAATCCTATACGGCATACCGGCGCAAGTACCTGGCGGGGAACATTGGTGGAACATTATGTGAAGGATGTAAAGTGCAAGACGAAGGGGACTTTAAGTTTAAACCATCGTGGTCTCTGCAAGGTCTGATAAGAGGCGAACGCTATCCCTATACACCCCTCCCTCCTCCTTTTCCCCTGCAACCCACGAAAAAAACCTTGCCCGTTCGAGCTAGATAGAGGATTTTCTCCTGATACCCCTTAGGGCCTGACTTAGGGATACAGAAACAGGATTGAAGATTAAATGTCCTCAGAAGAGCCGACGGAAAAGAGTTGAACCATACCTATTCATCGTCTTCTTCGTCTTCGGCGTCGATGGCGGCTTGGCGCATCTGTTCTTCCATGGCGTTGTGGATGAGCATCCGAATGAACATAGAAATAACTGAGCCTTTTTCCAGAGTCCCACCTGGTGGAATCGCGATTTTTCCTTCTTCCACCATTTTGTCCAACCATTTCTTTTGATCCGGTGTCACATGAACTGGAATTTCAACGAGGGGAATTTTTCCAAATATATCCATGAAGGATGTCTCCTTTGGTTACATAAATCTAATGAATTTTTTCACTACCTTTACCTCGATCCTCTTTCCATTTGGGACGAAAAGAGAAGGCTCGCATAACGAATGTTGTCCTGGAGCTTTCATCGATAAGACCACGTGCTATTCGGCTTTGTCAATGAAAGAATCGTGTATCGTCAATCCGAGTGCTTCGGTCATTTGGTGCTGGATAATCTAAATTGAGGGCATCTTGAGGTGTTAAAGGTTTAATGCGATTTTTGTTTAGACTAAATTGCTGGCAAAGAGGGCGCCATTGAAATTCTGAATGAATGGCGGCTTTCAAGCCGATAGGGATACCGATGTTCGGGGCGTAGGGCTAGGATAAGCCCAAGACATCGGTCATAGAGTAGAGGCCAGGTGATTGATGGGCTACCCATTCAGCAGCGCGCAGGGCGCCTTGGGCAAATGTGTCGCGGGTGTGGGCGCGGTGAGTGATTTCAATCCGTTCTCCGGGTCCGCCCAACAAAATGGTGTGATCGCCAACTATATCTCCTGCTCGGATGGTTTGCATTCCGATTTCGCGTGTTTTCCGTTCTCCAGTGATGCCGTGCCGCGAATAGACGCCCACTTCTTTTAAATCCCATTCCATTCCTTCGGCTAAGGCTTCAGCCAGTTTAAGGGCGGTTCCGCTAGGGGCGTCCTTTTTTTTATTGTGATGGGCTTCGATCACTTCGATGTTGTACTGCTCTCCTAAAGACCTGGCTATTTTCCCGACGGTGCTGAGGAGCACGTTGATGCCTACACTCATGTTAGGGGAAAACACGCAGGGAATTTTGAGAGCTAAGGCACGAAGCTCGGCTAATTCTTGATCAGAAAATCCCGTTGTCCCAATAACCATGGCCTTGGTGGATTTGACAACCTGCTGGAGGTTGACGAGACAGGATGAGGGACCCGTGAAATCAATAACCACATCACTTTGAGAGAGATAGGTGCTCAGGTTATCGGTGATCGGTATGTTCACTCGCCCGATTTGGGCCACTTCGCCTGCGTCTTTTCCGAGAGCGGGATGCCCTTTTGCTTCGACTGCGCCGGAAAGTTGCAGACCGGGGATGCCCAGAGTCAAGGCCACTAACCGCATACCCATTCGACCTGCCGCGCCGGTAATGATTGTTCGAACCATGCGTCCGGTTTTCTCCTCAGAGCACCCCAGCCTGTTGCAAGGCTTCTTGGAGTTTTGGGCGAAATTCTACCGCAAGCGGGGTAAGGGGTAGTCGAACTTCCTCTGACATTTTTCCCATCATGGCCAGCGCGGCTTTCACGGGAATTGGATTGGTCTCAAAAAATAATGCTTCAAACAAGGGAGCGAGTTTGTAGTGAAGCCGTCGAGCTTTTTCGTAATTACCTTCCAGCGCGGTGTTCACCATGTGTGCCATATCGGTCGGGGCGACGTTAGCTGTGACGGTAATGACCCCTTTTCCCCCAAGGGCTATCATGGGGAGCGTCAAGGAATCATCGCCGGAGAGCACAAGGAAGCCGGGATGAGAGCGTTGAATGATGTCCGATACTTGTTGGAGAGATCCGCTGCCTTCCTTAATGCCAACAATATTCGGGATCTCCGACAGACGGCTGACCGTGGCAGGTAACATGTTGATGCTTGTCCGCCCGGGAATATTATAGAGAATCTGGGGTAAGTCGACTGCCTTGGCTACAGCCGCAAAATGGCGATAGAGCCCTTCTTGCGGGGGTTTATTGTAATACGGCGTAATGAGCAATGCGGCATCGGCACCAACGTCTTTAGCGTGTTTTGTAAATGTAATCGCCTCATCAGTGGAGTTTGAACCTGTTCCGGCAATCACAGGAATCCTCTTATTCACCACTTCAACGGTGACGGAGACGACCCGTTCATGCTCAGCCGGAGTCAATGTAGCTGATTCTCCTGTCGTCCCACAGGGCACAATGCCATGGGTCCCGTGAGCAATCTGGAATTCGATGAGTTCGGCCATGGCCTTTTCATCAAATTTTCCCTTGGAAAATGGGGTGACGATAGCGACTAACGAACCGCTGAACATATCATGGCCTCAATCTCTGGTGTGGTGGCTTTCATTGGATATTGCAACTCGGAAGAAGAATGATCACTTGAGGAATCAGCTCAGAGCCAGATCGACCATCAATTCGAGAAGACTTCAGGAATAGATTCCCCGCGAACGAGGTCTTCGTAGCTTTCCCGTTTTCGAATCACAATGATGTCTTTCCCTTTCACAAGCACTTCGGGGACGCGTGGCCTGGAATTATAATTTGAAGACATGGTGAATCCATATGCTCCCGCACTCATCACGGCGAGGAGATCCCCAGGTTGAGATTGTGGCATTTTCCGATCCTTGGCCAGAAAATCTCCGGATTCGCAAATGGGTCCAACGACATCCACGGTGTTGACGACGGAGGATTCATTCTTCATCACCGGCTGAATGTCGTGGTGGGCTTCATATAAGCTTGGTCGCAACAAGTCATTCATCGCTGCATCCACAATAACAAAACGCTTGTTGGCGCCATCCTTGTTGTACAGTACCTTTGTCACCAAAATGCCCGCATTTCCCACGATGGACCGGCCGGGTTCCATGATAATTTGGCATGATACGGTTTGAAGGAGCGGAAAAATGGCCGCAGCCAGCTCTTTGGGGTGGGGAGGCGTTTCGTCCGAATATGTAATCCCTAGTCCCCCGCCAATGTTGAGATATTGAATGTGGACGCCGTTGGCCTGGAGCGTCTGAATTAACGCGATGGCCTTTTTCAAGGCATCAACGAATGGGGTGACCTGGGTTAATTGGGAGCCGATGTGTGAGTGCACACCCACTACTTCGATATGTGGAAGTTTCCCCGCTGCGGCAAATTCTCCCAGGGCCTGATCCGCTCCAATCCCAAATTTACTTTTTTTCAATCCCGTGGAAATATAGGGATGGGTCTGGGGATCAATGTCAGGATTAATGCGTAATGCCACCCTCGCGCGTAACCCCATGGCGCCAGCCACCGTATTAATCTGTTGGAGCTCACCTGGAGATTCGACATTGAACATCAGGATATCCGATTCCAACGCGTATCGAATTTCTTCCTTGGATTTTCCGACCCCGGCAAACACGATCTTATTGGGTGATATTCCGGCTTGTAATGCCCGAAAGAGTTCTCCACCCGACACGATATCCGCTCCACTCCCTTCCCTGGCCAGAATCCGGAGAACGGTCAGGTTAGAATTTGATTTCATGGCAAACGCCACGATATGGGGAATGGCCTGGAATGCCTGATCGAAGGCATGAAAATGTCGAATCAACGTCCGGTGGCTGTAAATATAACAAGGGGTTCCCAACTGTTCGGCAATCTGTCGGATTGGGACCTCCTCACAAAATAGTTCCTCCCCTTGGTAGTGAAAATCATGCATGCTGAGCACCCTCATCAAACAAGTCCAAATCACCGGGAGAGACTTCTGAAACAGCCGTTTGGAAGGCTTCTTTTAATTTTCGATACCGTAATTTGGTGTGAGGCGTGATGGCTTTCAGTATTTCACCATCCAATAAGGTGTGAATGGCTTTGGGCGTGGCTTGCTTTAAATTTTCAAAATTAACCACGATATCCATCTTCGCATCCCGCGCAGCCTGTTTAATCCTATCTAATAACTCCTTGGCATTCAGGTGGTCCAACGTTCCCTCCAGTTCAATGAACAACGCTGCAAAGGCATCGTGGCGACGAGCCTTCACTTTTAGGCAGAGCTCCTGAGGTTTGGACCCAGGAGATGTTTGAGGGAGGAGAGCATTAGGAATGAGTTGCTGGGTTTCAAACGTAGGCAGTTTGGCCTGTAGGTTTTTTAAGACTTTGGCCAACGGAGAAAGGGTGCCCTTGGGTGTAGTGCGACAAATCAATTTTCGGAATTCCCAATTCATCTCGAGACGGGGAATCAGCCGTTGGCTCGTATGACCCACGCGATTCAAAATGCAGGGCCAGGAATAAAATTGGTGGTTGGCCCAGAAAAATCCTTCCTGTAATTGCTCGGGAGTCATGCGTTTGGGTTTGTATACTACATGTTTACCGTCATACTTTGACCAGTCCTGGTCAAAAATCCGGCCCTCCCGTTTGTAGCGTTCAAACAATGCCGTTCCTGGGAGTGGAGTCAACACATTAAAGTACGCCAATTCCACCTTGTTACGCGTTAAGAATTCCACAGCGGTCTCGAACACGGATTCGTCATCATTATCAAAGCCAAACACGAGCCCGGGGTTCACCATGATGCCATGGTCGTGAAACATCTTGATTTGATTTTCAAACTTCCGAACCTGATTGAACCCTTTGTTGGTTTCATCCAGGGAATCATCAGATAGGGATTCCATTCCGACAAAAACCGATACGCAACCGCTATCCGCTGCCAGTTTCACCATTTCAGGATCATCACCGAGGAACAGCGTGGATTGGCAGCCCCATTTAATGTTAAGAGATTTCAGGGCTTGCCATAACTCACGGCAGTAAGCTCGATGACTGTTATGCAAGTCATCGACGAAGGCGACAATCGAACCTTCTTCCAAGCCCACCCAAATTTTCAAGGAAGTAGTTAACGCATTGAGGAGTGAACCGCGAGTCATACGTTCGATAATATCCGAGCGAAGCCATTCCTTCGCGCGTTTGAGTTCTTCGATGACTTCGGGGACGGGTCGGCGTCGGGTTGTTTTGCCATTAAATGGGGACACGCTGCAAAACTCACAATCAAAATGACATCCTCGCGTCGTGAAGCTGCACAGACGGGTCATATAGGAATCAGGGCTGAGCAATTCAATTCGCGGCGGTTTGTAGTCGCTCAAAGCTGGAAATTGGTCCATCCGATAGATTCGCTTTAAAGTCCCGGCCTCCACGTCGGCTACGACTTGAGGCCATAGATCTTCTGCTTCCCCACAGACAATGGCATCACAATGACGAAGGGCTTCGTCCGGGCAATAGGTGGGGTGCACCCCGCCGAGAACGACCTTTTTCCCACGTCTACGAAATTCATCGGCAATTTCATACGCTCGTGGCGCATAACACGTCATGATCGACAACCCGACTAAATCACAGGGAGTGTCAAAATTAATATCCGCCACGGCTTCGTCCACCAGCTCTATGTCCCATGTTGGGGGGGTATAGGCCGCAATGACTGGCAAGCTGAGTTTGGGAAACCAGATCGATCGGCGTTCGCTTGCCGTCATACGATAGGGGTTATTCCGTGGATAGGGGTCAAGCAAAAGAAGTTTAGGACGAATTCCTACAGGGATGGTCGTGGTATCCATTCTCTTTATCCTCCGCAAACAGATGGGACTGAATGAAATAGGCTTGATTGTACTCCGTGCAGTTCCCCCCGGACAAATCTGCGGTATTGCGTTCCAGCCATTATCGGGTGCCTATGGGATACAATGCGGGTAATTCCACTGCTTCTTCCACCGGCGTAGTCATTTGGTCCTCGGCGGCCATTCCTTCCTTTCCGGCCTGATCCTGCTGCTGTTTCCGTAACTTGGCTTCGATCCCGACTTCCTCGGGTGCAATGGGAGGACCAACCGCTCCACACCCAATTGTGGAAAAGAATAGGGCCATCAGGCCAAAGGTGATGAAGAAAGGAGTATATGCCGGAAAAGATTGACCTCTGCTGTTCATTTCTTTTTCACAGAATGTTTAGTTTCGGCGCGTAATAATTTTTTCCAGCCATTGATTTGTTTGGTGACTTGGGCCGTGGCCGTGCCACCCACAATATTTTTCCTGTTAATTGCGGCTTCCGGAGTTAAGACTTGAAAGGTCTTGGCATCAAAGGATGGCGAGGCTTGGAGTAAATCCTGTTGCGTGAGTTGTTGCAAATCTTTCCCCTTGGCTATGCACTCCCGCACCAGATTGCCCACCACATGATGAGATTCCCGAAAAGGCACCCCTTTCTGAACCAGGTAGTCGGCTAACTCCGTAGCCAAAAGAAATCCCTGGGACACGGCTGCTTTCATGTGTTGAGATCGTATGGTCAGTTGAGCCATGAGTTCCGCATAGATTTTAACCGATGTGGTTACCGTATCCAATGCATCAAATAACGGTTCTTTGTCTTCCTGGAGGTCTCGATTATAACTGAGCGGTAATGCTTTTAGGGTGGTCAAGAGGCTCAATAAATGTCCATAGACCCGACCAGTTTTTCCACGGATCAGTTCAGGGACATCAGGGTTTTTTTTCTGTGGCATCATACTGCTACCCGTGCAAAATCCGTCGGGAAGATCAGTAAAGTGAAATTCTTGCGAAGACCATACAATCAGTTCCTCACTTAAACGAGAGAGGTGCATCATCACGATGGCACATGCGCTGAGCACCTCGATGACGTAATCCCGGTCCGAGACGGCATCCAGGCTGTTCTGAGTCACGCGAGGGAAATGTAATAAGGACGCGGTATAGTGTCGGTCGATGGGGTAATTGTTTCCGGCTAAAGCGCCCGAGCCTAGTGGCATGACGTTAATGCGAACCAAGGCATCCTCAAGGCGCCCTTTGTCCCGCTCTACCATTTCCACATAGGCCAGAGCGTGATGCGAAAAGAGGACAGGCTGGGCTCTCTGTAAATGAGTATAACCCGGCATTATTACTCCCATGTACCGCTCGGCGAGAGTCACGAGAGATTGTTGAAGGCGGTGGAGATCCTTGCGCAGGTGGTGAAGGGTATCCCGGAGATAGAGCCGGAGATCCAGAGTGACTTGATCGTTACGGCTTCGGCCGGTGTGGAGTTTTCCGCCAACCGGCCCAATGACCTCAGTCAGCCGCCGTTCAATGCTCATATGCACATCTTCATCTTCGATTTTCCATTGATGACGGCCTGCGCGAATATCCTTTCGAATGGCCTGGAGTCCTCGAATGATGGTTTGGCATTCTCGCTGGGACAAGACTTTCGCCCGTTGTAACGTTTTACAGTGCGCGATACTGCCTTCGATGTCGTACTCGTACAGACGGCGATCAAAGCCGATCGAGGCCGTGAACGCTTCCACCAGTTTGTGCGTTTGTCCTTGAAACCGTCCTCCCCAGAGTTTTTGATCTCCGGTTTTTTCGCTCGACATGGATTGAGAAGGTGTTGCAGAACGTGATCGATTGCTGGTTGAGGACTTTTGTCGAGGAGTCTTCATGAGGAAATTGTTAACAATTCTGTGGCTGGGTAGCTTATGGCCATGCGATCTTTTGCACGGAAGTTCTGGTCGCTAACCGTAAGGCATGGAGTCGGATGAATCCACCAGCATCCTTTTGGTCATAGCCGGTTCCTTCCTCAAAGGTGGCCAGATGTTGCCGGTAGAGCGAGCGATCGGACTTTCTGCCAGTGACCGTGCAATTGCCTTTATAGAGTTGGACCCTGACGGTTCCTGTCACGTTTTGTTGGGCTTGGTCAAATGCCGACTGTAGCATAACTCGTTCGGGCGAGAACCAAAATCCATTATAAATCAGCTCCGCATAGCGTGGCATTAATTCATCTCGAAGATGTACCACTTCCCGATCCAAGGTGAGCGATTCCAGAGCTCGTCGGGCAATATGCAGGATGGTGCCGCCTGGCGTTTCATACACCCCACGGGATTTGATCCCCACAAAACGGTTTTCCACCAAATCCACTCGTCCGATCCCGTGCTTCCCACCCAATTGATTTAATCGTTGCAGAAGAGTTGCTGGACTGAGTGGTTTATCATTGACCGCCACGGGATTGCCCTTCTCGAAATGAAGCGTGATGGTCTGCGGTGAGGTTGGCGCATCTTGAGGTGAGACGGTCATTTGGAACATATCGTTCGGGGGGGCGGCCCAGGGATCTTCAAGAATTCCGCCTTCATAACTAATGTGAAAGAGGTTCAGGTCCATGCTGTAGGGTTTGGATTTGGTGACGGAGACCGGAATGGCGTGCTTGCGCGCATAGTTAATGAGATCCTGTCGTGAGCCCATGGACCACTCACGCCAAGGGGCAATCACCTTGAGGTGAGGGGCCAAGGCCGCGAAGGTGAGTTCAAAGCGGACCTGATCATTCCCTTTTCCAGTGGCACCGTGACTGACGTATATCGCCTTTTCTTTTTTTGCCAGTTCCACCTGTCGTCTGGCAATAAGAGGACGGGCGATGGATGTTCCTAAAAGATAAGAACTTTCGTATACCGCATTCCCACGAAGCATAGGGAACACATAATCGGAAACAAATTCCTCCCGGAGATCTTCCACATATACCTTGATAGCTCCGACTTGCAGTGCCTTTTTCCGAATGGCCGGTAAATCTTCGCCCTGCCCGAGGTCCGCACAAAAGGCGATCACATCGCACCCGTATTCCACCTTGAGCCAATGCAGAATGACTGAGGTATCCAATCCCCCTGAATAGGCCAGAATTACCTTTGGTCTTGCTGATCGAGTAAATATCGAGGACCGAGTCGAAGTGGTGGAAGGCGTTGAACCAGAACGTTTTTTCATGAATCCTACTTTCCTATCCATTCAAGTAAAATGGCTTTTTGTATGTGTAGACGGTTCTCTGCTTGGTCCAATACTACTGATTGAGGTCCGTCCAGCACATCTTCGGTTATTTCTTCCCCCCGATGGGCAGGTAGGCAATGCATGACCAGCGCATTAGGTTTCGCCTGTTGCATGAGCTGGCTATTGACCTGATAGGGAGCTAGAGCGGCCATCCGCGATTGTTGCTCGTGTTCTTGCCCCATGCTGATCCAGACATCCGTGTAGATCACGTCAGCGTCTTTAGCCGCAATTTTTGGATCATGTGTGATTTCAATTCTGGCCCCTGTTTGTAGGCCTTCCTCTTTAGCTGCTTCAATGATGCGGTGATCAGGTTCATAACCCTTTGGGCATCCTACGGCAACGTGCATGCCCACTTTTGCTCCTACTTCGAGAAGGGAATGCGTAATGTTGTTCCCATCTCCAATGTACGCCAGCTTTAACCCTTTCGCGCGTCCTCTTTTTTCGACAATGGTTAGAAGATCCGCTAACGCCTGGCAGGGATGACAATGGTCCGTTAATCCATTGATAACCGGAATAGAGGTGTGTCGGGCCCATTCTTCTAAAGAGGCCTGGTCGAATGTTCTCACGACGAGACCATCCAAATAGCGGGTTAAGACTTTAGCCGTGTCGGCTAAGCTTTCTCCACGGCTCAGTTGGATTTTTTCGGAGGCCAGAAATAAGGCTTGTCCGCCCAGCTGATTCATGCCCGCTTCAAAAGACACTCTGGTTCGTGTCGAGGGTTTTTCAAAGATGAGCCCCAGGGTTTTGCCTTTTAATGGGAAGGATGTACGACCATTTCTTTGAGTAGCCTTCAATTTTTGGGCGAGTGTAATCAGATGGTGAATCTTTTGCCGGGGAATATCGGCCACGGTCAGCAGGTCTTTGGGGAGCCCTGGCGTCCTCTTTCTTTGTGCAACAGAGATGGGCTTGCGTGCTCGTGAGGACTGACTAGGTGCTGGCATGACTTATCGCTGTTTAGAAAGGACGTCAGAGAGGACGGACAGGAGTTGATCAATCTGCGTGGTGCTAATGATTAAAGGTGGGACAAATCGGAGTACTCGTCCCATGGTGCAGTTTATCAGGACCCGGCGTTGAAGGCATTCGAGGACGAGCGGTTTTCCGTCAATGGATAATTCCAGTCCCTGTAACAGTCCCATGCCCCGTGCTTCACGAATGCAGGAGAATTGTTCTTTCAGTGAGCCGAGTCCTTTAGCTAAATAGTGACCGGCAACCAGGCTCTGTTCCAGCTTTCCGCCTTCAATGAGGAGATCCAATACTTTTAAGGCAACCGCACAGGCTAGCGGATTTCCGCCAAAGGTGGATGCGTGGGTTCCTGGTTCAAACGCAGCAGAGACGTTGTCCGTGGCTAGACAGGCCCCTATGGGGATCCCTCCACCCAGCCCTTTGGCCAAAGTCATAATGTCAGGTTGAATTCCAAACTGTTGATAGGCAAACAATGTCCCCGTACGTCCCATCCCGGTTTGGACCTCATCAAAAATCAGGAGGATTTGTCGCTCTGTGCAGAACTTTCGAAGGCCTTTCAGGTATTCGGGATGGGGCACCATGACCCCACCCTCAGCCTGAATGGGTTCTAACATCACGGCTGCGGTTTGTGGGGTAATATTGGCTTTCAAAGCCTCCAGATCATTGAAGGGAATGTATCGAAATCCGGGAACAAGCGGCCCGAAGCCTTCTTGTAATTTGGGTTGGCCGGTTGCGCTGAGACTGGCCAATGTTCGTCCATGAAAGGAATTCACCATGGTCAGAATTTCAAAGCGTTCTGGCCCAAAAGTGTTGTGTGCATACCGCCGAGCTAACTTTATGGCTGCCTCGTTGGCCTCCGCGCCGCTATTGCAAAAAAACACCTTGTCTGCAAAGGACAGTTCCACCAGACGTTGAGCCAGTTTGGTTTGGGGCTCGGTATAAAACAGATTTGAGGTATGAATGAGTTGCCGGGCTTGCCGTGTGATGGTATCCACAAGATCTGGGTGGGCATGGCCTAAGACATTAACGGCAATCCCAGCCAGACAATCGAGATATTCACGGCCTTCTGCGTCATACACCAGGCATCCATTTCCGCGGACCAGCGAAACGGGGAGGCGGGTATAGGTATTCATGAGATACCGGCCAGTATTTTCTTGGAGTTCAATTGTGAGCATATTTTCAAAAACCCGCGTGAATGCAGGCGAATTTATCACACGGTCTCTCAAGTCCGCAATAATGTGGTCAGTGGAAGGCCGACCGGGCGGCAGAATGAATCAGGTGGAACTTAGACTGGTAATCCAAGTCCAGGCCGATGGGTTGTCTGACTTGTAGTTAAGTGTGACTACGACTGGTCAGGGGACTGACGCCTGAGGTCATAGGCTAACCCCAATTTACTCAACGTCCAAATAAGCCACTTGGATGGATCAAAATTGTACCAGCGCACCCCATTCCGGTAGTCACTTTGGTACATATGATGATAGTTATGGTAACCCTCCCCGAAGGTGAGTAGAGAAATCCACCAACTATCGCGGCTCGAATTGGATGTTCCATGGGGTTGATCACCCCAAATATGGCAAATGGAATTAATAAAGAAAGTTGAATTTAAGACAAAGAAGGCGCGGGCGAGCCCGGCTAAGAGAAAACATCCGATACCCCCAATCCATCCGTTATAGATAAGTCCAACTACGAAAGGGAGGGCTAGTCCTGTAAGGACAATGGGAAGGTAATATTTGTTTTGCCACATAATCAGAGGGTCCTGTAAGAGGCGGGTGGCATATTTGGGATCACGATTGGGATCTTTCCAAAAAATCCAGCCACAATGGCTGTGCCAAAAGCCCAACGTAGCGTTATAGGGATCTTCCTTCTGGTCGCAACGAGCATGATGCCTGATATGATCACCAGCCCAACGTAACGCGGAGTTTTCTAACGCCATACCCCCAGCGATTAAGAAAGCGGCTTCGACCCACTTGGGGCATTTGAAGCTCCGATGGGTAATTAACCGATGATACCCAACCGTAATGCCTAGTCCTGTGATCATGTAAAGGGTGATGAACATTGTCCAGTCTAACCAGGAAAAATCATAAAAATAAGCATACACCGGGAGCCCGATGATTGTGGTCATTACAATAAGCCCAAACAAAAACATTGTGGGATAATCCCGTTGTGGAGTCCCGGCTAAGGAAGGATCTAAGGTTCGTGACATAGCAGTCTAAGTCCTTGCATATCTCCCACACCAAACGGAAGGTTCCCTTTGGTGAGAGATTAGTTAGTGAATAAAACCTGGGATTGGTATCTCTTTTACATAAACGTGGGAGGGTTGCACCGAAAAATACAGGTAAAGACCTGCCCATGTAAAAGAGTGGGATTAGAATACCCGCTAAATTGGTTAGTTGTAAAGAGGAAATCTCCCGTTGGAAAGAAATATCATTCACTCACTTTATATACCTAGGATACCAGATTCATGGGGAAAAGCTAGTCCTGCAATTCTTTGTGAGTACTTTCCACAAAATTCGACCATATAGTCCTTTTAAATTGAGCATCTCAATTTTGGTTGACTCTCCCATTTCGATTCGTAACGGACTCAGGACGAGTCATCGACCAGAAATGCATTAATCCGGGGAGCCACAATTAATACTTGTAGCTGTCCTCTTTGAAAGGGCCATTGACAGGAACGTGAATATAGTCGGCCTGAGACGGAGTGAGCTTCGTGATGACGCCCCCAAACCCCCGAACCATATGGGCAGCCACTTCTTCATCGAGACATTTCGGTAAGACCTGCACCGTGATTTTTGCATCTTTTTGGTCAGCAAATTTTTGTTCGTAGAGGTAGATTTGAGCGAGGACTTGGTTTGCAAATGAACCATCCATAATTCGTGAGGGGTGACCAGTCGCATTTCCCAAATTTACCAATCGTCCTTCGGATAGCAAGATGAGGTGATCATTGCTGGCTTTATCACGATATACCGTATGCACCTGAGGCTTTACATCCTCCCACTCCCAGTTCTTGCGCATAAACGCGGTATCGATTTCATTATCGAAGTGCCCGATATTACACACCACGGCTCCGCATTTGAGGGTTTGCAACATTGCCGAATCGCAGACATTCAAGTTGCCAGTGGCCGTGACGACCAAGTCGGTGTGTTGAAGGAGGGTGTAGTTAATGTCTTCGACTTTGCCTGTATTGATCCCATCTTTGTAGGGAGAGACTACTTCATACCCATCCATGCAGGCTTGCATAGCGCAGATCGGATCGATTTCTGAAATTTTGACAATCATGCCTTCTTGACGGAGTGATTGAGCCGACCCTTTTCCGACATCGCCGTAGCCGATCACGAGAGCCTTTTTCCCGGCTAGGAGGTGGTCAGTCCCCCGCTTGATGGCATCATTCAAGCTATGGCGACAGCCATACTTATTGTCATTTTTTGATTTGGTAATCGAGTCGTTCACATTGATCGCAGGAACTTTTAATGTGCCCTTTTTTAACATTTCCTGTAGACGGTGCACCCCGGTGGTTGTTTCTTCAGTAATCCCATGAACGTGGTCCAATATGGCTGGATATTTTTCGTGGAGCATGAGCGTCAAGTCACCGCCATCGTCCAACACCATATTGGCATCCCATGGTTGGCCATTTTTTAAAATGGTTTGCTCCAGGCACCACTCATATTCTTCTGCCGTTTCACCTTTCCAGGCGTACACAGAAATACCCTTTGCGGCGATGGCGGCGGCGGCGTGATCCTGTGTTGAAAAGATGTTACAGGAAGACCAGCGTACTTCAGCGCCAAGTTCGATGAGCGTTTCAATTAGCACGCCGGTTTGAATGGTCATATGAATGCAACCAAGAATTTTGGCGCCTTTCAATGGTTTGGAATCTCGATATTTTTCTCGAAGGGACATCAGTGCCGGCATTTCTGTTTCGGCAATGCGTAATTCCTTACGACCCCAATCAGCCAAACGGATGTCAGCAACCTTATAATCAGTAAATGAGGTTTTGGTCATAGTCGCAGTGCTCATAGGTATTTCTTCCTTCCTCATTAGTTATGGACAACTAGAAAAAGAGGGGCCGGTCTATCCCAGTCCCCTCTGATTGGATTGCATAGGCGACTTAAAATTATAGCCCTGCTTCTCTTCGTAACAACGCAGCTTTGTCTGTCTTTTCCCAGGTAAACCCAGGTTCGTTCCGTCCGAAATGGCCGTATGCGGCGGTTTTTTTATAGATGGGGCGTCGCAGCTTGAGGTGCTCGATGATGCCCCTCGGGGTTAATGGGAAATGTTTGCCAACTAATTTTTCAATTCGCTCAATGGCCGTTTTTTCGGTTCCCTTGGTATCTACCAAAATGGATACTGGTTCTGCGACCCCAATTGCATAAGCCAATTGTACTTCGCATTTTTCTGCTAATTGGGCTGCAATAATGTTTTTGGCAATGTAACGGGCCATGTATGAGGCTGACCGGTCCACTTTGCTTGGGTCTTTTCCTGAAAAGGCTCCACCGCCGTGACTGCCAACCCCGCCATAGGTGTCAACGATGATCTTTCGCCCGGTTAATCCTGTATCCCCCATGGGCCCCCCGGTGACGAACCGGCCAGTGGGATTGATATGAAATTTGACTGATTTAGGATCGAAGAATTTTTTGGGCATGACCGGGATGATCACTTTTTCCAACACATCTTTTTCAATTTTTTTGGAAGTGATGTTATCACTATGCTGGGTGGAAACCACGATGGTATCAATCCGAACCGGTTTTCCGTTTTTGTATTCTACGGTAACTTGTGATTTCCCGTCAGGCCGAACCCAAGGGAGAATATTCTTTTTCCGAACTTCTGCCAGGCGACGGGTGAGCTTGTGGGCCAAAATAATGGGAAGCGGCATGAGTTCAGGGGTTTCATTCGAGGCATATCCGAACATAAGTCCTTGATCGCCTGCCCCTCCTGAATCCACCCCCATGGCAATGTCACCTGATTGGTTATGAATGGAGGTCAATACGGAGCAGGTGTTATAATCAAACCCCCAGGTTGCATCAGTATAACCAATTTCCCGAATCGTCTCCCGAATGATGTCAGGAATTTCCACATATGCCCGTGTGGAGATTTCTCCTGCCACAAAGGCGATTCCGGTGGTCAGAATGGTTTCACATGCCACACGACAGTTCTTGTCTCTGGCGATGATCGCGTCGAGTATACCGTCGGAAATCTGATCGGCAATCTTATCGGGATGCCCTTCCGTGACCGATTCCGAGGTAAAGAGAAAATTGGTTTGTCTCATCGAATCCCCCTAACCAATTGCTTGAGCCGCATGCCCGTCGTGGGCTAGGACTCGTTGGTGAATAATGCAAAACACAAAACATTCAATATAAACAAACAGCACTGTTCCATGCAATTTTTATTATTGATTAATGTCAAACTGTGAGATCTGGTTGGATTTTATGTTTTCGGACTAATCTGCTTAAAGCTTGAAAAATTTTACACCTAAATACCTTTAATGAGAAGGTTTAAGAGGCAACAATTAAATAAATTTAGGTAAGGCAAGATAAAAAATGTTCTTATCTTTTCCAAAAATCCACGTTCCTCGTTCCTCAATTCTCGGGAAAATAATTTACAGCATAGGTTTTGAATGTTTCCTCGGTATAAATTTCGAAAATCTCTCTCGACATTTACCGTCTTCTAAAATTCTAATTGGACTTCTGGATCATGCCCACATTATGTAGTTGATCTCTTACTTAAGTATAGCTATAAAGTTTAGGGAAATACTTAATTGATATGTAGGTACTTTTACCTGTTTTTGGGGAAATTGTGAAGACAGGGGAAAATCCTAATACGTAGGTTTAAATACATTTGAAAATATAAGATTTTATAGATCCTTGTATTGGGAAGGTAGAAATGGTCGTCGGGTTGCATACCTAGAATTCCCAGTGGTAAGATCCGCTCTTATTTTCTTTGAAAAATAACGGCTATTTATGTGCATTTCCCGGCGATTGAGACGAGGGGTGTGGTGCCGCTTTTTGTATAGCGGAAATCAGTAAGGAGGCTTGTTAGATGTATAAAACAATATATGTCCCGGTTGATAACTCAGACCATTCGAATATGGCTGTGGAGCTGGGAGTGCAGTTCGCTAAAATTTTTGGATCGAAAATCGTGGGAAGTCACGTGTATGCCGCTAAGATGCATGATAAACGGTTTAAACAGATGGAGGCAGGGCTTCCCGAGGAATATCATGACGAAAAGGAATTGGATCGCCAACGCCAAATTCATGATTCCCTTATCACACGTGGCTTGCAAATTATTACTGATTCTTATTTGGATTTTGTAGATCAGAAATGTGCGGAGGCTAACATTCCCCTGGAGCGACGTTCACTTGAGGGAAGAAACTGGAAGGCTCTTGCGGAAGATATTACAAAAAACGGATATGACCTGACCATTATGGGGGCTTTGGGAGTCGGAGCGGTGAAAGACTCTGTAATCGGAAGTAACACTGAACGAGTCATTCGACGGGTTCGGAATTCAGATATGTTCATTGTGAAAGATACCAAACCCATGAACGGTGGGAAAATTGTGGTAGCCGTGGATGGTAGTCATTACTCCTTTGGCGGGTTAAAGACTGCTCTAGCGCTGGGAAAGGCTTTCAATAAGCCGGTCGAGGCGATCTCAGCATTTGATCCCTATTTTCATTATGCGGCATTTCACAGCATTTCCGGTGTCTTGAACGAAGAGGCCGGAAAAGTGTTTCGGTTCAAAGAACAGGAAAAACTTCATGAGGAAGTCATTGACAGCGGGTTAGCCAAAATTTATCAGTCCCATCTTGATGTCTCGCGGGATGTGGCACAGGAAGAGGGAGCGGATATCAAAACAACCCTTCTTGACGGTAAAGCGTTTGAGAAAATCATTCAATATGTTCGAAAAGAACAGCCCTGGTTGCTCATCGTTGGACGGATTGGTGTGCATAGCGATGATGATATGGATATTGGCAGCAATGCCGAAAATCTTTTGCGTTCAGCTCCTTGTAACGTCTTAATATCCAATAGGAAATTCGTTCCTCCGATTGATACCCAGGCTGAATATACGATTGCCTGGACGGAAGAAGCCCTTCGCCGGATGGAGAAAATACCTGTTTTTGCGAGGGGAGTGGCAAAGACGGCCATTCATCGATATGCCATTGAAAAGGGGCATACTATCATCAGTAATTCGGTCATTGATGATGCGGTTGGTGATATTTTACCCAAAGGCGCCATGGATGCGATGAAAACATTGGGTGGCACTCTGGATGCGGCAGGAGTTGACCGGAATGCCATGCAGGCAGGGAATGAAGTTGCGCAGGACTTGATGGGTTCCACTTTAAGCGGCATGATGTCCAAGGTGGTGGAAGAAAAACCGGTGGAGGTTTCCCCACCTTTGAGTGCCGGGAACAAATCTTACCTGGCTCGAATGTCCAGAGATTATTATGTTTGTGGCGGATGTGGATACATTGGAAAAGGCGAACATCCGGTTATGTGCCCTGTCTGTGGTCTGGATGGAACACAATTTAAACAAGTTGATAAATCTATTTTTGATGCGGCTGCCCAGGCGGAAGGTGGGTTAGAAACGCAAGTGGCGTACGACGATATTCCCATGCAGTGGACTAAAGACGCACGGGAAGCCATTCGAGCGGTTCCCGCTGGTTTCCAACGGCGCCGGGCCAAAGCGAAAATCGAAAAAACCGCCAGGAAACTGGGGATGACCACGATTACGTTGGAGTATGCGGCACCAATGATCCAAGAAGCGGCAAGCGAAGACTACACACCTATTTTTGCCAATAAAACGGCTGGGGAGGCATCCACTATGGTCTCTGAATCTAAGAATGAAGATACGACCAACGCCAATGGAGCAGACCCGTACATGTGGGAGCCTGATGCCCTCCAACGATTGGAAAGAGCTCCCGCTGGATTTATGAGAGATTGCACTAAAGCGTTAATCATCAAACATGCCGAAAAAATAGGAACTACTACGATAACTCTGGACGTGGCCAATCAGGGGATTGACCAAGCGAAGCACACCATGGAAGAAGCCATGAAATCCGGGAATGTCAAAGACATTGTCGCTAGGTTGACCGGCACTGGGACTCCCTCGGAAGCCCAATCCGGAGCCGGCCATAATGGGTAAATCACTTCCTGTTCTCAATTCATTTCTCAATACGCTGACTTCATTAGGATCCGGCGCCGTATCCCGGTTCGAATCTTTGCGTCCAGATTCCAGTGCGCCTGGAGACGGTCGAACCGTGGATGATTTTAAACCCTACCTGGTGGCCCTCAATTTAACTAAACGATGTAATCTTAAATGTGACCATTGTTATCTGGATGCCACCACAAAAATGGGTGGCGGGCACGATGAATTAAGCACGGAAGAATGCTTTCGTCTCATTGATCAGATTGCTCAAGTCAATCCCGGTAGCCTCCTGGTCATTACCGGGGGAGAGCCGTTGGTTCGCCCTGATATTCTTGATATCGCTCGTCATGCTGTCGAGCAACGATTTATGGTCGTGTTTGGCACGAACGGGATGTTGATTGATGACAAGATTGCCAAGGAGATGGTGGAAATCGGGGTGATGGGCGTGGGCATTAGTATTGATTCCTTGGATTCGGCAAAACACAACGCTTTTCGAGGATTACCTGGTGCCTGGGAAGGGGCTTTAGCCGGTATTGAAGCCTGCAAACGAAATGGACTCCAATTTCAAGTACATTTTAGTGCCCAGCCCATGAACTACCAGGAATTGCCAGCGGTCATAGATTGGGCACACGATTTGGGTGCCAAAGTCTTAAATGTCTTTTTTATGGTGTGTACAGGACGGGGAGAAGAACTCACCGATATCACCCCATCACAATATGAAGAGGTTTTGAGCTATTTAGTGGAGAGCCAGGATAAATATCATGACATGCTGGTTCGAGCCCGTTGTGCGCCACATTTCAAACGACTTGCCTATGAAAAAGACCCAAATTCTCCCCTTACCAAAGCGCAAGGGTATATGGGCGGAGGATGTCTGGCAGGGACCAACTACGCGCGAGTGACGCCCAACGGTGATCTCACGCCGTGTCCGTATATGCCCTTGTCTGCAGGAAACATCCGCGAAAACAGTTTTGTCGATTTATGGGAACATTCAGAGATTTTCAATTCCTTTCGCTATCCTCACCTCAAGGGTAAATGCGGAGATTGTGAATACAGTGAAATTTGCGGGGGGTGCCGTGCCCGTCCCTACGTGGACCATGGGGATTGGATGGATGAAGACGAATGGTGCCTGTACACCCCCAAAGGCGGAGAGAAAATCCAAGTGGCTTTCAATGTGCCGGAAGCCACGTCCGTGGAATGGGATCCAGCAGCCGAAGAACGGCTTAGTCGTATCCCGTACTTCCTTCGCGCCATGGTCAAAAAGGGCGTCGAGCGTCACGCCACCGAACAAGGCATTCCATTGGTGACTATTGAATTAATGGAAGAACTTCGGAAACGTCGGTTCGGGAACGAAAAACCTGTGTTTAAGTTCTAATGGAATCCCTTCTCGGGGTCCTCACCGACCTCAACCAGATTGTTCCCATCCTGGTGCATTGGCTTCACCTGTTGTCTGCTGTAGTATGGATTGGGGGGTTGGCTTTTCTTGTGATGGCCGTTACCCCGGCTCTCAAAACTGCTGTCCCGAAAGAATTCATCCGACCCATATCTGAAATCTTCTACCGGCAATATAAACGAGTGGTAGGGATTCTCCTGGTGGTCATTCTCTTTACTGGAGGGGCCAATCTTCATTATGTGAGCCAGGCTATGGTGATGCAGTCCGGGGAAAGTGTGGCTCATCATGCTAAATACCTCACAGTCTTTTTCATCAAATTGGCGTTGGTGTTAGGAGTTCTGACCATCTTTTTGTATACCGTCATCTTTAAAAATGACCCCACCGGTGGCGAGACACAAGAAGAACTGGAAGAAATGGCCGTCGAGCCTGTTCCCTTTCAACGTGTTGCGCTATGGATGGGGGTGTTTATCATTCTTTGTGCGGCGGCGATGAAGCATCTCCATGTGTAACACGCTGTTGTTTTAGTGATTCCTGCCTGGCCTCAATTTCTTTCTGTTTCCCATTCCGTAAACAGTGAGCAATAGAGAAATTGCCGAATGTGCGGTTGGGAAAATATTTTTCTTTTCAATGTTCAAAAAGAATGGGAAAAGACACTATCCAGATCAGCTGTGGATCTAGCCGATACATGGAATGTATTCATTCAATCCTCCTTCCCTGTTGAATCTGGTAGACTACTATTCTGAAAGCAGCAGGTTCTTTTTTGACCCGTTTACTCTGATTAAGGGTTGCTTTGCACAATGGCTCGATCTTCTCGTTCCCGCACCACACAATCTTCCGAAGCGCCGCTACTTCCTTTGGATCTTCCAGTCGAAGTCCGCTTAGAGCCCAGGCCGCATAGACCGTTGGTGGTTATTGTGGGACGGCCGAATGTCGGCAAGTCAACATTGTTCAATCGTATTGTCGGGCACCGCACGGCGATTGTGGATGACGTCTCCGGAGTCACGCGAGACAGGAATATGGCCGAGTGCGACTATCAAAACCGGATATTTACGTTGGTCGACACGGGTGGGTTGGATCTGACCGCTGAGGATGTGATTGTGGAGCAAATCAAATATCAAACCCAAACAGCTATCGAGGAAGCGGATCTCGTCATAGCCGTCATGGATGGCCGGGCTGGTTTGTCACCGCTGGATGCCGATTTGGCCAAGCTGTTGCGACCGGTCACGAAGCCGGTCTTCCTAGCGGTCAATAAAATTGATACCCCTCAGGCTGAACCTCTCCTTGCGGATTTTTATCAATTAGGGGTTAAAAATATTTTTCCAATTTCGGCTGAGGGAGGATTAGGGGTAGATGAACTTCTTGAAGCGCTCCTGCCGTACCTTCCTCAAGCCCGGGAAGATCAGGTTCAAACGGAGGTTCCCCGGATCGCCGTGGTTGGGCGACCTAATGTGGGCAAGTCGACGCTGGTGAATTCAATCCTCGGGGAACAACGACTCATTGTGAGCGATATTCCAGGGACAACTCGTGATCCAATTGATTCAATGGTCACTCTTCATGGGCAACGATACATCTTTACGGATACGGCGGGTCTCCGACGACGGGGGAAGATCGACCGGGGGATTGAAGGCTATAGTGTTGTACGTGCCATTCGAGCGCTGGGGCGGTCCGATGTGGCCGTGCTGGTATTGGATGGGGTCGAAGGGGTTACGGAACAAGATACGAAAATTGCGGGTTTAATCAATAAACAAGGTCGGGGGTGTATCATCCTCGTGAATAAATGGGATCTGCGGGCAGGAGATCCTGAGGCATACCCAACCTACAATCAGGAATTGGCCCGGCGGTTTCCTTTTTTTGCTTATGTGCCCGTCGTCTTTGGTGCCGCAACGCAACCAGAGACGCTCACCCGGCTTTTTCCCAAAATTGACCAGGTCGTAGCAGATTTTTCCAAACGCATTCAGACGCGTAAATTGAATCTGTTTTTACAGGAGCTATTAGAAAAAAATCCCATTTCGCTAGTCCGAGGCAATCCGAAAAAGTCCGTATTTATCACGCAGGTGGCGACCAAACCCCCCACCTTCGCGTTGTTTGTCAAATCGGCACAAAAAGTTCCGGCCTCCTATCTCCGTTATCTGGAAAATTCCATCAGGACAGAATATGGATTTGAGGGGATCCCGCTGCGAATGTTGTTGCGCAGCCCATAAAGAATTTTGGTTTCTTGTCAGCGCTCTCTGGCCCGGACACTCGGAACCAGAGTAGAAGTAGATTTTTGAAGTCCCGCCAGTGATGCAGTACAATTTGAAGCATGAATCGTTTATGGATGGGAGCCCTGATCATCGGGAGTTGGATGGTTTATGGCTTGGCCTATTCCCAGGATCCCCTTGAAATTGCTTCTCAACCCGATATTGAGCAGGGGCGGGACATCTACCGGATTCATTGCCAGGAATGTCATGGAACCGAAGGGCATGGTGATGGACCACGGGCACCTATGCTGGCTCCCCGCCCGGGAAATTTAGTCTCGGCTGCCACATCTGCCAAAACGGATGAAGAATTACTCGCCATTCTTGCCGTTGGTGTTCCCCGAACGGCCATGCGTGGTTGGAGGGATCAGTTGTCGAACGATGAACGCCGCAATGTGCTTGCCTACGTCCGGTCACTCGTACACTTTCAAGAATCTCCTTCCACTCCGCTTCCCCCTCCCTGACCCTACTCCTTTGTCGGCTTTCAGCGGATCTTGGATTGTCCGGGTGGCATCTGACTCAAGCTATGAAAGTAATGGACGAAGGCTTCTATACCGCCTGAGGCTTGTCCCCAATCGAAATATTCATTGGGTGCGTGGTACCCATGTTCCGGCAGGCTGAGACCCATAAACAGAATCGGGACCTTCCAGGCGCGTTGTAAGGTCGCAATGGCTCCAATGGACCCGCCTTCCCGCACAAACACCGGTCGCCGTCCAAAGCCCTGTGCCACCGCTTCTTGCAGAGCCTCCGCATAGGGGCCCTCGGAAATCCCTCGAAAGGGTTCTAGTTCTCCCTCATTGATCACCTCAATATCGGGGTTGCGAGCACGAAGGTGTTTTTTCAGGAGACGAAAAATTTTTTGGGGATGTTGATTGGGAACCAACCGCATGCTGACCTTGAGTTCACCCCAGGCGGGCACAATGGTTTTAACCCCTGGCCCCATATGCCCGCCGGTTAACCCATGCACTTCAAAGGTGGGTGAGGCCCAGATCCGTTTGAGTAAATCTTTCGGATCGGATGTCCGGAGCGATCGCAGTTGGTAGGCTTCTTTAAAGAGACGGACCTGAAATCCTGAAGCCACAAAATCTTTCATTTCTGTTGAGGTCGGCGGCACCACATCATCGTAGAATCCTGGTATTTTCACCCGGCCGGTTTTCGCGTCCACGCACGAATAGGCAGCGTCACACAATTCGGCCAAGGGGTTGCGTGCCCCTCCCCCCGTGAGTCCGGAATGAATGTCGGTTTCCCCTGTCCGCAGCACCAATCGGGCGGCCAATAACCCGCGAAGGCCACAAGAGAGAGCCGGGCGATTTTTCGCCACCCAAATCGTATCGGATACCAGTACCGAATCGGAGGGGGGGACGGTTTTACGGTTCTGTAGGGCCTCGGAAAAGTGCGGGCTGCCAATTTCTTCTTCTAATTCCCACAGAACGCGAATGTTGAGGGGAATGCCGGCTTCTCTCGCAAATCTGGCAGCAAGGAGAGCGGTTAACGCGGGGCCTTTATCATCCGTCGTCCCACGGCCACAGTACCGTTCACCCTCTTTATGAAAGGCAAAGGGGGATTGACGCCATTCCGGTTCCTTCGCAGGTTGGACGTCCAGATGATTGTAGATGGTGAGGCAGGGGTACTGTCGTCCAGCGACCCATTCCCCGGAAACGCAGGGAAACCCGCTGGTCTTCACAATGGAGGCTTTGGCTCCGAATGCTTCAAGGTACTGAACGGCCAGTTGTGCCATCCGCTGCATATCGGGAGTATGAGCAATGTCTGAACTCACGGAAGGCACTTCCACCATCTGCCCCAACAAGTCTTCAAACGTGGCGCGGTGATCCTGAATATAGGTGCGTAATTGGGACTGACGATCACTCATGAGATGACGGTTCCTTTTCGTGAATAGGCTTGGATGACAGACAGGGGAATGAGTGTGGGGAACAAGGTGCGTCTCCCGTAAATGAAAAAACGAATGGACCAGCAGCCAAGCATGTCTTTCATCCAACGGAAAACGGCACAGGGGCAAAGGTCACAATAAAAATGGCCAAGGCTGCCCATGCGACCCATCGGCGGCGTCCGCCCAACACTGTATGAGGGTCGATCACCGGCGGATGGGCAATTCCGACAAGGCCTGCCAGAGCGACCCAGAGAATCCAACCGGGCCAACCCGTGAGACCCAGATAAATGAGGACGGGGATAGTGGCCAAGGCCAGGGAGCGTTGCCGACGTCCTAATACCGCAAAGGCCACATGGCCTCCGTCCAATTGCCCCAAGGGTAATAAATTAATTGCGGTGACGAAAAACCCAAACCATGCCGCGAAGGCAATGGGATGGAGCACAATATCGTGGGTGGGTGGAATCGGACCAAACATCATCCAGGCAAAAAATTGTAGGAGGAGGGGTTCGCCCAACTGGAGGCCAAAGGTTTGTGATCGTGGGACGACATCGGAAAGGGAGAGTCCAACAAGAATGGCCACGACTGCTGCCATAAATCCGGCAATGGGACCAGCGACGCCGATATCAAAGAGGGCACGACGATTCATAATTGCCGATCGCATGCGAATCACGGCCCCGAAGGTACCGATGAAATGCGGGGGGCCAGGGATAAAAAGGGGAAACGAGGCGGGAACCCGATGGATGCGGGAGAGCACGTAATGCCCGAATTCATGGGTCACGAGGATTCCCAAAAGGGTGGCGGCAAAAGGAATCCCATTGACTAACGAGCCAGGGTACCGAACCAAAAAATCCCAGGCTCCCTTGACCGGTTTGGTATTGACCTGAAACGCTCCCGCCCAGAGTGTGGTGAACACGGTGAGCCCGAAGAGGAGAATCGGAAGTCCCCATGTGGAAAATGTGCTGGGGGGAGGCGGTTCTTGATAGGCATACTCCTCCTGGTCGTTCTCTTCCTCGGGAGAGAGGGTGTAGGGACGCTGAGGATTGGCCAACATCCGCTCGCGAAGATATTCTTCCTTCGAAAATGGGGTGAGAAGAGAGGGGGGAGGGATGTGGTCAGAGGAAGCCGGCGGAGAAGGATCGGATGCCTGATGGTCAGACGGCACATCCAGTAGTGACTCATCAGGGAAAGGGCGCCCCTCGTGAGGTGAGTGATTCATATTTACCTAATTCCAAGGCTCCCCAGAAATGTTCAAGGCTCACTCCTTATCCAAATGGATTGTGGGTTTGTTCTTCAGCCACTGTTGTGGAAGGACCGTGCCCGGGGAACAAGACGGTCTCTTTCGGTAACCGTAATACGGTTTGGCGAACAGATTGTAAATGTTGGGGATACAGCGAAAAAGGATTAGAGCGGCCCACCGACCCCGCAAAGAGCGTATCTCCCACAAAGCATAGCGCCTGGCTTTTGAGTGATAGCAGATAGCAAAATCCCCCAGGGGTGTGGCCCGGTGTGGCCAAACATTCAACAGTCAGCTCACCCAGGGCAATTATCTGATGGTCAGCCGGGATTTTGACTGAGGCGTCAGATGGTCGCCATGGAAGCAGATCAACGTCACCACTTCCCAGATAGACGGGTACCGGCCATTCGGCCAGAATCTCTTCCAGGCCTCCGGCATGATCGGCATGTCCATGGGTAAGGCAGACACCGATCAAAGTCAATTCGCGTTGCCTGATACTCGCCAGCATTTGCTTAGCATTATATCCCGTATCAATCATGAGGGCCTGTTTTGTCGAGGGATCAGTCAACAGATACCCTTTGACTTCATAGCCTCCAATATCTCCTTTGACGGCCTGGACCAGATCGTGCTCAGTCGTCCACGCAGGTTGGGGCTGAGGCAGCCATCCGTCCAGTGTCAGGTTCACCAGTGGGCCAGGACGTAGATGCAAAGCCTGGCCGATCCCTTGTATTTCACCTTTGGTCGGCAGCCGGTGGCCTTTCTCAAGGTGCTCCACATCGGCCTGCTCGATTTTGGCCATTTCCGCCATTGTCTCAATACCAAGCCCTTGGCCAAATCTGGCCTTTTTCATGATATCGCAAAAATCGTCTTCTAAGCTCATTGGACACTCATTCCGGTTTGGCTCATAAGTATTGGCAAAGATATCCCATGGTGACGGCTTCATCTAAGCAAAAAATGGGGGTCCGAGGAAAGGGCTATTTACTAGGTTCTGACCATTGAGATGAGTGAATCGACAATCACCAACATCTTATAGCCGAAACTTAGCGGGGAAAAATGTATATTTTCTGGCAGATTAACAGAAATGGCGCCGGTCGGAGTGCGAATTATCATAAGACGAACAGGTATTGCCCCAATATCGGGATAGCTGACTTCATTGCCTTAGGAAGGGGCGGATCGTGCTGTCAGGGTAAGAGCCCTCCGGAATACAAAAGACCCGCTCCGTAAAGACAGGTATCTCTTTTTAAGAGAAAACCTTGGGAACCATAAATGACCGAAATCTGGCCTATTACATGACCATGGGGATGATGAAGCAAAAGCAGCGGAAGGCCCGTGACAAGAAGACACAAGATACGGACATGAATCCTAAGGAGCGAGCCCAGCTCGAAGCCTATATATTTCCTCATCCCAATTCTCGAATGCCTTTGCCCTATCTCATTAGAGCGAGGGAAGATGGAGAGCAAGAGGGCATCCCCTGTGTGGTTCACGTAATCATCGGGTTGGCCCAGGATATTAACCGCGTCTGCGTGGCGGCATGGGAGGACGTGCCAGGCAGCCAGTTGACCAAAGAAGTCTAACATGGGCGGCACGAATTTATGGAAAATCTTATCTTATGAAAAACTCCCCAATGAAGAATGATGCCTTTTAAGCTTTTAAGAAAATTGATCGGGTTCCTCTAATCCGAAGGACGGAGAACGAACAGCGAAACGTGCGGAGGGAGGAGCGATAGAGGTTACCTAACAACCTGAACGTGAATTTTGCAACTCCGGCAAAGAGTACTAAGGTGAAGACGACCAAAAGATCCTCATGAATTCAACTTGTAAGTGCAACTCACTTAATGGTAATGGAGGATCATCCATCTTAAAACAATGGGGTCCCGCTGAATGACTATACCCTTATTTTCCTTGACAAAATTCCCCCCATTCAATAGGGTTAATTCTCCAGCCGAACCTGAGTCTGGATTTATCTAACATTCACAAACCAAAAACTTTAAGGGAGG
>JAOUGQ010000470.1 GCA_029865515.1 Nitrospirota bacterium | reverse complement strand
AACAGAATGGGACGCCATTACTGTCCACCAGGCTTTCTTAGGGTGTCAAAGGATTCAGGCAAAAGAGCCGGCTTTGTGGAGTTCGGCCCACTGCTCACCCGAAAAATATGGCGTGCCAGACCTATGGCAAACGCCAAACCACTATACAAATAGTAGAGCCAATGCCAGGGAACACTCTGCAGGGCAAATCGGAGCCCACGTTTTTTCAGAAAAAATCGATAGAGAGGGGCGTTGATGACCACTAAAGCGACCATGATCAACGCCCCCACCGACAGCAATGGAACCCACCAGATTGCTCCAACCCATGTTCCCACAAGCCCATATGCCAAAACGACACAGAGGCGCTCGGAATGACGGATGTTTAAGTCATTGGTAAATCTGCGATCCCGAAGGATTAATTCCGTCCAAGGAATTGCGCGGTAAAAAAAGTCTGCCTTGAGCATTGAAAAGATACCCCATCGTTTCAAATGCTTGACTTTGATATCTTTACACAGCTGAATTCTGTGGCCAACCTTTTTCAAACGATAGCCCAATTCAATGTCTTCAATAGACGGGCGCTGATATGTCTCGTCAAATCCACCCATTTCCAGGAAAATCTTCCGGCGGATCGCTCCACACGCACCCCAAAACGTTGAAGCCTCCTGTTGGGCTTTTTGATGGACATAGTGGTGGAAGAGATTTTTGTATTGGGACAAGAAGTTCTTAGCGGCGGGGGTGTCATCGTAAGACCCGATCAACGCGCTGAGGTCTGGATAACGGTGAAACATTTCTGCCACTTGGCTTACGGTATCGGGCCGAACACATACATCGGCATCAACAAAGAAAAGATAGTCCCCTTTTGCCTGGAGGGCCCCTATGTTGCGAGGCCGTGCTGGTCCCCCTGATGAGGTCGGGAGTCTGATCACTTTGTTCCCAAACTCTTCCGCCATTTGCCAGGATCCATCGGTGTCCCCATCAGCGACGACGATGACTTCCATTGGAGGAGGATTTAAGGCCGATAGACTCCTCAGACATTGACGAAAGGATTCCCCTCCGTTGTACACGGGCACAACGACTGAAATAGTCACTTCTGGCCAGGGGAGTCGCAACGACTCACAAACCTTGTTCCTTTTGCCATCTTGAGAAAATTTGTTCATACCCCGTCTTTAAGGGCTTCGGAAATTTTCCCCAAGGGCTTGAGAGGTCCAATACTGGAGGGATTTTCCCGTGAAAGCCATTCCAAGTGATCTCAGTACTCAATTATGTTCGGACACATACCCAGATAATTCCCAAACGACGTATACAACCCAAATTAGAGGGATCTACCTTTGTTGGTCAATTGCTCGCCCTGGCTGGTCACATTGGTGTCAGGGACCGAAATGTGACATATCATTCCAAATAGGAATCGTTAGCAAGTCCAACGAAATTTTTCGATTTAGGCGAGTTACCCCGGGGAAAACTTATTGCTTTTCTGAACGTAAAGCCAAGAATGGGGAAATAAAATTATTTCTCGGAAGGTCACTAGTCAAACATAAGAGATTACTGCCCCATTGGTGGGGAGGTAACCCTCGATTCTAAGCCCGGAGTAATTGTCGTCCGAGGAGGCTTTAGAGATATTTAGTGATTTTCTGATAACTCTGGTCGGTGGTTGCGGGGGAGGGATTTGAACCCTCGACCTTTGGGTTATGAGCCCAACGAGCTACCAGGCTGCTCCACCCCGCGAATCGATAGTAGAGGAGGGGTAGTTGAGAAGTCAATCCAAAACAGGAGTTTAGCGAAACCAGGCACTATGGTATCTTCTTCCTCCTATGACGTTTGCTGGAATCATTGCCATCTTTCTGTTTCTTGGCCTGATTATTGGCGATTGGTTTCAATTCACCACATTGAAAAGTTGGGCCTGCCGGTACGGATGTCCGTTAGCCCAACGCAAGACCATCCTTGCTTCTCATCCCGCTCACTCCCTTCCCCATGTGTTTCAGAAGGCTGGGACACTTCCCTTGCCTCACGGCATTGCCCGCTGGGTAGAAGACCGACAGGTAATCGTAATCCGCCCATACTATCAACTCTTTTCCCTGCGTTTTCGCACAGCCTGGCCACTGAAGGGGACGATCGACGTGCATTCAGACGGTGACCAGCTCCTCCTTCATTTGTCTAAACGCATTCCATGGTCGTCGGCCATTCTCACTCTGTTATGGCTGATTTTTGTCATCGGAGGCACCGTCACCTTTGTTGTGCTGTTCGCACTTGATGGAGGGTTGAGCACCGTAGGGGGATTTTTCTGGGT
>JAOUGQ010000145.1 GCA_029865515.1 Nitrospirota bacterium | reverse complement strand
GGTTGTCATGGCATCTTCAGGAAAATCAGGGAAACCGTAATATGCTGTGCTGGCATGAGAAACCTGGAGAAGGGGGAAAAAATTGGAGAATGTTGGGAAGGAACGGAATGTAGCCTTGACCCCATGGCTTGCCCTCGCCCGCACCAGACGTCTTCGGGTGTCAGATTGTTCAGGCGTTCATAGTGTGGACCCATTGAAAAACAAAACTTGCAACAACAGATTTTCCCCGTCATCCTCATCTGCCATTCCGGCAATAGTTTTTCCCGCCGACCCATTCCCAATTGCGTTCCAATCCCATAACATTGACAATACTCCATCTAGAGTCAGTTGACTGTTCAATAGGCCTTGACCCTCACCCATGCCGTTTGTTCCTCTTCGGACCAATCCCCTTCAAGGGAGAGGGATAGATCATAGGTCTTGGTTGCAAGTGAATACACAATAGCGCACCAACCACTATCCAATTGGAAACCTCCGCATGAAAAATCTTAAAAGTATCCTCATATTTACGGCCACCGTGTTTCTCATCTCTCTTGGATACTTTCTTGCCATCTATCCGAATCGGCCTGAGGATCCCGAGCACGAAACGTTTCTGCGCGAAATGGGCGAAGTTTTCGGGACACTTGGCGTCTGGGCACTGCTCATTATTTATGGAAGAACCTTGGTCAAATTGGTGTTTGGTCAAGGTGGCCTTGCGCAGCGACTCGTCCCGGACGAGGTTGACGTGTCTACGCTCCCTCCATTCAAAGCCCTGCTCAACGTGTTGAATCGCACGCATGTCTACGTGGGGGTGGCCGCCATCGCGGTCATCTTGCTGCACATTGCGATGGTCGGCCTGCACGCAGAAATCTTATTTTTCCCGGCCGTCTTGGCGCTGGTGCTGTGGCAAGGCGTGTTTGGATTTTTCCTCACCTGGCGATATTCTCCGCAGGATTTGAAAAAGGCCGCCTATGTGGTGCATGCGCAATTTTTGAGCGGCATTATGATCGGCATCTTTTCACTGTTCGGGCATCTGCTGCTCGACGATTAGTCATATACAAAAAGCGCGCGGCATATTTTTCAGATGAGATCCCCGATGACGAATGTCGGGAATGGCATGGGCATGTTGGGGCCAAAGCGAAGAATCTGTGCCGGCGTTTGGGCTGTCATGGCTTGGCTAGATCCTTCGCGAAGCCTCAGGATGACAATGTGAGGGGAATGTCGGGAGGGAGTTGGATGCCCGATTGGAAATGTTGGGAAGGACGGAGAGGCGTAGCGTGTCGATGCACGGGGTTGGACTAGGCACAGATCCTTCGCCGGGCCCTTGGCCTGAGCGGAGTCGACTGGATCAGGATGACAACCTGCGATTCCTGCCTACTGCTGCAGAAAGGACGGAGGGGGGAATGGCACTGCGGGGAGGAGGGAGAATACGGTTCCTTTCCGGCTATCATCTGCTGCTGGGCGTCGGATCAGGATAAAAATCCCCAGATGGCCTTGAGTTGAGCCGCAGGCGGATGGTAGGCCCGGATCTTTCGGAACCCTTCACAATCATCTTTTTCCTGTTCAGGCCAAATCTCAAAATGCTGCTTAGTTGGAGGCGTCATGGCCCGCACATAATCCCATACATCGCCATCACTAAAAACCACGATCATCCAGCCACCGCTCGTCTGATATTCGACTTTGCCCGCTAAAATATCTCCGGCGACTAATTCCACGCTGGCCTCCCCGCTTTCAATCCGGTGGAGTTCCCGAAGAGCCGCTTCGCAAAATTCTTCTCTGGTCATTGTGCTTCCTTTATCGATAGGATACCCCTGCCAACCGTATTCATGACGCCTTCCCCTTCGGGATAGGTTCAACCATGATTGCGCCAGGCCGGCCACTCCCCAAGGTCAGAAAGAAATAGTACAAATTCCCAAGAGGCAAGTGGATAGCAACATTCCCACAACCATAATCACGCTCATACAATGCTGTGCAGGACAAGTGGAATCACTCATCAACGGAAGGGCACAATCAACCGGTACATGCTTTAGGAGGTCACGCCTTGATGAACATCTCCCCTTCATGCACGAATAAGCATTCGACCTTCTAAGTTTTCACACGATTGCCGGTCAACACACCATGCTTCCCTCCAACGCATTCAGCAAATCCTCCCTGTTCGCCATTTCGTATCTTCTACTGACCGTCCTCTTTTTTCAACTAGGGTCAGGGCTGCAAGGCATCCTGGTGCCCATTCGGGCTGAGATGGAAGGCTTTTCGACCCCTTCAATCGGTTTACTGGGAACCGCCTTCTATTTGGGCTTTGTCATCGGTTGCCTATGGGTCCCCGCCCTCATTCAACGAGTCGGGCATATCCGGGTGTTCTCAGGATTCGCCGCGCTGGCCGCCGCTGCCTTCCTTCTCCATGACTTCGTGATTACCGTTCCGGTCTGGTTCGGGCTACGGGTGGCGATTGGCTTCTGTTTTTCAGGCCTCTACATGGCTATTGAGAGCTGGTTGAACGACCAGGCAACCACGGGCACCCGCGGACACATTCTCGGCACCTATATGCTGGTGAGCTGGGTGGCCATGATTGGCGGAAAATTACTTTTCGCCGGAATGAATCCCGGCGGGTTATATCCCTTCGCCCTGGTCAGCATTGGCATCTGTCTCGCTGTTGTCCCGGTCGCGTTCGGCACCGGTCCGGCACCGGCACCCGCCACCGAGAAGCCCCTTCGCCTTCGTGAACTCTACCGGATCTCTCCTGTGGGTTTGGTCGGTTGTTTGAGTATCGGCGCCACGAATGGCGCGTTTTGGACGCTGGGGCCAATCTATGCGCAATCCCATGGCCTTGCCCCGCTCCAAATCGGCCTCTTCATGAGTGCGGCGGTTTTGGGCGGAGCACTCACGCAATGGCCGTTGGGACGCTGGTCGGATCGAGTGGATCGTCGCCGGATCATTGCGGGGTCATGCCTTGCGGCGGCACTGGCCGCGGGAGCCTTGGCGCTGGGAGACAAGAGCCATGAACTCATCATTCTGACGCTTGCTCTGGTGTTCGGGGCGGGAGCCCTTCCACTCTATGCGCTCTGTCTTGCCCATGCCAACGACCTGGCGCCTTCCGAGAGGTTCATTCAAGTCAGCCGCGATTTGCTGATGGTATTTGGATTTGGAGCCATTGTCGGCCCTTATCTTGGGGCATGGTTCATGACTATCGGCGGACCTATTGGCCTGTTCCTGTTCACAGGCAGTATTCACTTCGCCATGACCGGTTTCACCGTGGCACGCATTTGGAAACGTTCACCGGTACCTGTAACCGAGAAAACGCCTTTCGTCAGTGTTCCCAGGACCACTCAAGCCGTTTTGGCCCTTGATCCACGTTCGGAGGGCACAGGCAGTCTGGTGTCCGATCAACAGGTCAAAGGCAAATAAGGTTGGCCTGGCGACCGACCTCAAACCGATAGGTGGTAACCATGTATACTTTACCCATAGACAGGTCACCAGAGAATACGGACCGCAGTCATGCCAGTGCATAATACCGATATTGCAGAAAAGTTCAGCCGTCTGGCGGAGCTTCTAGAAATTCAAGGCGCCAATCCCTTTCGTATTCGTGCCTATCGCAAGGCCGCTCAGACGATCGAAAGTCTCCCACACAGTGTGGCATCGATGCTGGCTGAGGGCGCGGACCTTTCCGAGCTCCCCGGTATCGGCGAAGATTTAGCAGCCAAAATTCAAGAAATTGTCCAGACCGGTCATTTGTCCCTGCTTGACCAGGTCAGTTCGCAACTACCCGGTCAACTTGCGGAACTGGCGAAGATCCCCTCTCTTGGCCCCAAGCGGGTGAAACTGCTCTACGACACACTCGGCATTCAGGACCTGAAGGGGCTTGCGAAGGCGGCTCAAGCCGGAACAATCCGGCAGCTTCACGGCTTTGGACCAAAAATCGAAGAAAAAATTCTCGCAGAGACGAACCGCCGCTCAGGCAGTGAACAGCGGATCAAGATCAGTACGGCAGAAGAGTTTGCTGAGCCGATCCTCGACTACCTGCGAAGCGCCAAAGGCGTGAAAGACCCGATTATTGCCGGCAGTTATCGCCGGCGAAAAGACACGATTGGCGATCTGGATATTCTCGTGACGTGCACACAGGCGAAACCCGTCATGGACCGCTTTGTGGCTTATGACGAGGTGGAGACCGTTGTCTCCAAAGGGCACACCCGGGCCACCGTCGTTCTCCGATCCGGGCTTCAGGTCGACTTGCGCGTGGTCCCCGAAGACAGCTATGGGGCCGCTCTTCAATATTTCACCGGCTCCAAAGCCCACAACATTGCGGTCCGGTCGCTGGCAGTCAAAAAAGGCCTTAAGATTAATGAATATGGGGTCTTTCGAGGAGAAACCCGCATCGCGGGACGCACGGAGGAGGAGGTCTATGCCCAGGTCGGTCTCCCCTACATCGTTCCCGAACTCCGGGAAAATTGGGGGGAAGTGGAAGCCGGCCTCCGCCATGCCCTCCCCGACCTCATCACGCTCAATGCGATCCGAGGCGATCTGCATGTGCATTCCAAAGCCAGCGACGGCCATTTTTCAATCAAAGATATGGCCCTGGCCGCCCAAGAGAAAGGGTACGAATACCTGGCCATATGCGACCATTCTCAACGCGTCACCATTGCCCACGGACTGAATGCCAAACGCCTTGCTGCGCAGCTTGAGGAAATCGACCGGCTCAATGACACATTCAAAGGCTTTACCCTTCTCAAGGGGGCCGAAGTGGATATCCTGGAAGACGGCTCACTTGATCTCTCCGATGACTTGTTATCACGGTTGGATCTGACGGTCTGCGCCATCCATTACAAGTTTAATCTTCCGAGGGCGAAACAGACCGAACGCATCATTCGGGCTATGGATCATCCCGCTTTCTCTATCCTCGCGCATCCCACCGGCCGCATGCTCAATGAACGGGAACCCTATGAGATCGACATGGAGCAGGTTATGGCCGCGGCATTGGAGCGCGGATGTTATCTGGAGATCAACGCCCAACCGGTGCGGCTCGATCTCACTGATCTCCATTGCAAGATGGCCAAAGATATGGGAGTCAAAGCCGCCATTTCCACGGATGCCCATCGAACCACCGATCTGGATTTCATGCGATTTGGTGTGGGACAGGCCCGGCGGGGTTGGCTTGAGCCAACAGAGATCCTGAATACCCGTCGCCTCAAAGAACTCAAGAAGCTTTTTCGCCGGACATGATCATGAACACTCGCCCATCCTGTCGTTGAGGTCATCACACATGTTCAAGCGCACACTCACGCTTTTCCAACTGATGGGCTTCAAGATCGCTATCGATTGGTCCTGGCCTTTGCTTGCCCTGCTGATTGTCTGGTCATTGGCCATGGGGGTCTTCCCGAATGAATATCCGGATTTGGCCCAAGGCACCTATTGGATGATGGGCATTTCCGGAGCCCTCGGACTCTTCGGATCCCTCATCCTTCATGAGTTGTCTCATTCTCTGGTGGCCAGACGATACAACATTCCCATTACTCAGATTACGCTGTTTATTTTTGGCGGAGTGGCTCACATGGACAAAGAGCCGCCGAATGCCACATCTGAGTTCCGCATGGCCATTGCCGGGCCGGTAGCCAGTCTCTTGCTCTCAGTAGGGTTCTATGGAGCGCAAACCCTCGGACACCTCCAGGGCCTTCCCCTTCCGATGTTGGCTGTTCTCGGCTACCTCGGGTTTATCAATCTGGTCCTGGCGGTGTTTAACCTTTTCCCGGCCTTTCCCCTTGACGGAGGGCGCATGTTCCGGGCGATGTTATGGCATTGGAAAGGCGATCTTCGATGGGCGACACAACTGGCTTCCCGCATCGGGTCGGGATTTGGATTCCTTCTCATGATCCTGGGAGTCCTCAATATCCTCCATGGCCGGCCACTGAATGGCCTCTGGTTTTGCGTGCTGGGGCTGTTCCTCGATCGAGCGGCCAGTCTCTCCTACGATCAACTGCTGGCCAGGCAGGCTTTCGAAGGAGAACCAATCCGACGCTTTATGAACACCCAGGTGGTTACGGTTGCGCCGGATCTCTCCATCAGTGAATTCGTGGAACAGTACGTCTTCCGGCACCTCCACGATGTCTTTCCTGTGGTCAATCATGCACAACCGCTGGGCTGTATTCACGCGCGCCACGTCAACAACGTGTCTCGTCAGGAGTGGGACCACCGCACGGTGAATGACCTTCTCACCCCTTTGAGTGATCAAAACACGATTGCTTCCGATACCGACGTCATGCAAGCACTGTCGCTGATGAACCGGACCGGAAACAGCCGGCTCCTCGTCATGGACAACAATCATCTCGTCGGCATTGTTGCGCTGAAAGACATCTTAAAATTTCTTTCGCTGAAGCTTGATCTGGAAGGAACCCGGTAAAATACCAAACCACCGGGAGACCCTGGTCATTTTCCAATGGGCAGAAGCCGTCACGAATGAGGTATATGAATGAAAAAAACCGGCGTCGCGGTTATCGGGTATGGAAAAGTCGGAAGAGCCTGTGGGGAACTTCTTCTCTCAAGTCATGATCTGGCTCTTGCCGGGATTATTCGTCGGCAGGAAAGCCTGGCACAGTCCTTACCGGATGTGTTCCATGGGATTCCTGTGGCTTCACATCTGAATGAAATTCGGGAGGTCCGATGTGCCCTGCTTTGCGTCCCGTCCGATGTGACGGAGGGAATGGCGCACGACATTCTTCAGGGGGGCATTCCTATCGTGGAATGCGCCATGCTGCACGGTCAGGCCTTCCATGCTCACAAGGACGCGATTCATCGAGCGGCCACCCGTCATAAAGTGCCCGCCATTGTCGGGGCCGGCTGGGATCCGGGAGCGGTTTCCTTGTTTCGCAGTTTGTTGGCGATGCTCATTCCCAACGGCCATACCCACACATCACATCGTTCCGGGAAAAACCTGCATCACACTCTCACCGTGGAAAGCGTGCCCGGCGTGCAGAATGCCCTCTGCACGGAACAGCGGACTCCGGAAGGCAGACTCCAGCGGTATATCTATGTCGAAATGGAACAAGGGGCGGATCAGGACCATGTGATCGAGGCGATCCGGGCGGACCCCCTCTTCCTTCAAGAAGAAACCCTGGTCTTCCCGGTTGACGCGGTCGCGGCACTTGAAGAGCAGGGTCAGGGATTGATGCTGGAACGCCGTGGCCGGGTTGGACAGATTGGCCATCAGCACTTGTTGATGGAAGCCCGTGGTGATGTGGCCGCCTTAACTGCGGAAGTCATGTT